>JAAWNF010000012.1 GCA_022798795.1 Bacilli bacterium | reverse complement strand
TTTGATTTTTTAAAGTTGCTCCTGCTTCTAATTCCATTGTCTCATTTTCTAAAATTACAATTGGATTATTCATTTGATATACCTGTTTATATAACTTGATACTACGTTGTGGGCTTTGAACTAATATGATTGGCTTTAAATTTCCACTGGCATCTACATTATTATTAATATCTTTAAAAGTTTGTATATTAGCGTTTGTCAAATCAACATTAAAACTTCCCTTTATAACATTATCCTGAATATTTAATGCCAATCCACTCTCTAAAACCATTAAATTTTTATCAATGACACTATTTGTTAAAGTAAGAACGCCACTGCTCGTTATTCCATTTATTGCACCAGCAGTTGTTACTTTAATACTATTTAATAAAGACTTTCCATTATTGGTAATAACTGGGCTGACAGAGCCAGAATAATAAGATGACCTATTATGAATATTAACAAAATTGGCTTCCAAAATACCAGTTTCCTCTACTAAAATAAATTCCTTACTTCCAGAACTTCTGTAATACTCTACATTAATATTATCAGATTCTGTTCCAGACAATTTAAATTCTCCTTGAATAATTACAGTTGTATTACTTATACCAAAATTAAATTGGCTTCCTGCTTCTACTTCGACTATTACTCCTTCTTTAATTACAAGGTCTTTACTAACTGTATAAATTCCTTTATGAAGTAAAGTATCCTCTGTTATCTCACCTGAAAACTCTCCACCATTTAAAAATACTGTTGGTTCAAATACTTTTTCTTTTGCCACCTCACTTACTAATATAATTTCTTCTTTTTGTTTTTCTAATTGATTACTTGGAACAAACACAACCATCATCAAAAAGAAAAGTAAAAACAACTTTTTTTTCATACACCCACTCCTTACTATTAAAAAAAATCACCTTGTTATTTTGATTAATACCTTCAAAATACAAGATGACTCTATTTTTTATTTGTACCAACCAAAAAACATAACCCTACCTGTTGTTAGTACTTCCTTCTACTGTTAACCACATGGTAACATATATAAACCAATAAATCAATCATTTGTGAAATAAAAGTGAAATTTATATAAACAAGACTTATAAGATAAACTTTTCTTTTTTATAAATATAAGATATAATCAAGATAAAATAAAAGGAGATGAATCTATGAAAATCAATGATGAATTGAAAAAATATATTGAAGAAAACATACTTCCAGAATACAATAAAAATGAAAGAGCGCATGGAATAGAACATATAAAATATGTAATTGATAGAAGTTTTGATTTAATCGCACAAAATAATTTAAACCTAAACAATGATATGGTTTATACAATTGCAGCTTTTCATGACATTGGACATCATATCGACTCAAAAACTCATGAAATCATATCAGCTGAAATTATGATACAAGATAAAAACTTACATCAATTCTTTTCTGATAAAGAATTAATTACAATAAAAGAAGCAATTGAAGACCATAGAGCTAGTAAAAAAAGTGAACCTAGAAGCATATATGGGAAACTCGTATCTTCTGCTGACAGAAATGATAGTGTTGAACAATGCTTAAGAAGGACATACACATACGGGAAAAAAATAGACCCTAAAGCAGACGATGAAACCTTATTTTTAAGAGCTTTTGATGTATTAACACAAAAATTTGGAGTTGGTGGCTACGCAAAATTTTATTTCAAAGATGATTTATATGAGCAATTTTTACAAGAACTAAGAAAATTACTACAAGACAAAAAAAATTTTTGTGAAACACAAAGAAAATATATAGAAAAATTAAAGAATCAAGGAGAACTATAAAAGGACTTTTCTGCTGTTTTATTGTAAATGAAAATAATGAATATAACAACATACCTGTTTTTTTGAAAAAAACAGCTTTTTTTGTGGTAAAATAATAAACGGAGTTGATATTATGTTTAAGAAACTAAATATACTGGATGAGAAAGATACTCGTTTACGTAAAATAAGCGAAAATGTCACTTTTCCACTTTCTAAAGAAGAAAAAGTTTTAATTCAAAGAATGATTGACCATTTGACATATAGTCAAATTGAAGAATACGAAAAAAAATATGATTTACGTCCTGGAATGGGACTTGCCTTTCCCCAACTAGGAATCAATAAAAGAATCATTGTAATTGTTTATGAAGTTGAAGAAGGTACTTTTGAAAACTATGTATTTATTAATCCTAAAATTGTAAGTCACTCAAGTGAAATGATTGCAGCAGAAGCTGGAGAAGGCTGTTTGAGTGTAAATAGAGAAGTAGATGGACACGTTGCTAGACACGCTAGAGTTACAGTAGAAGGATTCGATGAAAATGGAGCACCAATCAGAGTTCGGGCTAGAGAAGATTTAGCACTTGCCTTTCAACATGAAATTGACCATTTAGATGGAATTTTATTCTATGATAGAATCAATAAAAAGCATCCATTCTATACAGAACAAGAAATGAGGTTAATTTAAACTATGAGAGCAACTTATAAATTAATTTTATTAGTTATCATTGCCTGTCTTTCTTCGATATTAATATACCACTTCGTAGATAAAGTTGAGCCAATCAAAGAAATAGAAGATATTTTAGTTACACAAAATAAAAAAGAATTATCTATTCTTTCAGATAGTTATTCTTATACCGCTGAAAACCCTAAAATCGTTCTAAATCCTTATGAGATTTCTCCGTTAACGGCTCTTCTTATATTTGAAACAAAGGATTTAACAGCACCTACTATTACAATCGTTGGAAAAGATGAAAAAACAACAATTACAAATACGTTTACCCCATCAAAAAAACATTTTTTACCAATTTATGGATTATATCCAGATACCAATAATGAAGTTTTATTAACAGTCAATGGAATTACAACCAAACTATCTATTCGAACAGAAAAACTTCCTGAAGATTTTATACTTCCTAATAAAATAGAAAAAGCGGATACTGTGAGCAATGAATTTTACTTTTTTACGCCTTCTTCAAAAGGCTATACAGCTGCCTATGATAGTAATGGAGATGTTCGTTGGTATTTAACAGAAAGCTTTATTTGGAATATCCAAAAACTCCAAAATGGTCATTTATTATTGAGTAGTAATCGGCTTATCAATCCACCCTATTATACTACTGGATTAATGGAAATGGATTTACTTGGAAAAATTTATTATGAATATACTCTTCCTGGAGGATATCATCATGATGTCTATGAAATGGAAGATGGAAACTTACTTATCGCAACTGATAATTTTGCAGATGGAACTGTAGAAGATACCATTGTTGAAATGGATAGAACAACAGGAGATATTATTAAAACAATTGACCTAAAAAAAATCATTCCTGTGAATGAAGGACATAACTTATATACAACAGATTATGATTGGTTCCACAATAATTCAGTTTGGTACGATAAAAAAACCAATTCTATCACCCTCTCTGGGAGACACCAAGATATTATTATTAACATTGATTATGATTCTCTTGAAATCAATTGGATTTTAGGCGACCCAACCAATTGGAGTCAAGAATTTCAAAAATACTTTTTAACTCCGATTGGAAATTCATTTGAATATTCCTATGCACAACATGCAGCTAAAATTCTTCCAAATGGAGATTTATTCTTGTTTGACAATGGAAACAATCGCTCCAAAACAGAAGAAAAAATAAGTGCTGATAATAACTATAGTAGAGGCGTTATTTATCACATTGATACAAACAATCGGACAGTAGAACAAATCTGGCAGTATGGAAAAGAAGAAGGAAGTAACTTCTATTCTCCCTATATTTCAGATGTAGATTATTTGGGAGAAAACAATTATTCTATTCTATCTGGTGGACATTCAACTATAAATGGAAAAGTAAGCAACGAACCTGCTGGTCTCACAAATGTGGATAGTTTAAATAGTATTTTTGTAGAAATTAAAAACAATCAACCTGTATTTAGAATGGAATTTCCTACCAATTTTTATCGAAGTGAGAAAATGAACTTATATGGAAATGACCGATATTTTGCTGGTATGGGTTCTAGATTAGGGTCAATGGGAGAAACAGAAACAGCTCATAAAAATCCATTCATCCTTTGGAACAAAGAAGATGAAAAAATATTTACAAAATATAATTTAAAAATTTATAAAGAAGTAGACCGTTTAGTAGTATCTGGGACCTTTAAAAAAGAAGACCACGTTCAAATTATCTTGGATAGCCTTTTTAAAAATAAAACTTATGATATGATTATTTCTAAAAAACCTTATACAGCAATGTGTGTAGATATCTTCAATGAAGAGGAAAAACAAAATGGAATTACTGTTACAAAATATATCAATGATATAGGATTAAAAGGAAAATACTATATTTATATTAAAATCAATGGAACAGTTTATGACATCAATCAATATATTGAATATTAAGCTTCTTATGAAGCTTTTTATAATGTAATTTTTACTAGAATGACATCCTCCCCTATTTTTTCTATTTGAGACCATTTAATACCAATCTCTCCATTATTTGAAAACATAGAAACAAAAAATTTTGATTTTTCAACAATTAATTCTGCCATTTTTCCCTCTGAATCAATTGAAACATCAATAATATTTCCAACTTTTTTTCCATCTATTAAATTAATAACATCCTTATTTTGCAAATCAGACAAACGCATAATACCACCTAGTTCTATTTTATGTTTAGAAAATGTCTATATTCTGTTTAAAAACAAAAAAATATTATCATAATACCCATGAAAGGAGAATATTATGGCACGTCATAAAGTAGACATTTGTGGCGTGAATACTGCGAATATTAATGTTTTAAGTAATGAAAAGCAAATAGAACTTTTAAAAAAATTGAAAGAAGGAGACATATTTGCAAAAGATGAATTAATCAATGGAAATCTAAAATTAGTTCTATCTATTTTAAGAAAATTTAGTAATCGTGTTGATAACATGGATGATTTATTTCAAGTTGGATGTATTGGTCTCATTAAAGCAATTGATAATTTTGACTTATCTCATGAAGTTCGATTCTCTACTTATGCAGTCCCAATGATTTTAGGAGAAATCAAACGCTATTTAAGAGACAACAACAGTGTCAGAATTGCTAGAAGTATTAAAGATACAGCTTATAAAGCAAACAAAATAAAAGAAGAATTGACCAACGAACTTGGAAAAGAGCCCAGTATTCATATGATTGCTAGTAAATTGAATTTAAGTGATTTTGAAGTTGGAAATGCTTTAGATTCTATGAAAGATACCATTAGTATGTTTGAACCAATTTATAGTGATGGTGGAGATACCATTTATCTAGCTGACCAATTAGAAGATAAAAAAAATGAAGACTTTGATTTACATGTTGAATTAAAAGATGCAATCGCAAAATTAAAAGATAAAGAGCAATTTATCATAAAGGAACGCTATTTGATTGGAAAAACACAAATGGAATTAGCAAATGAAATTGGAATTTCTCAAGCACAAATTTCTCGATTAGAAAAAAGTGGATTAGAAAATATTAAAAAAATGATACAATAAAAACAATACTCTTACTTGTATTGTTTTATTTTGCATCTAAAATTTATGATTTTTACTTTTAACATTTAAACTCCTACTGACATTGTTTCAGGAAGTGTTGAACCACCATCTATCACAATTCCCTGACCTGTAATATAAGAAGATTCAGAGCTTGCTAAAAAGGCTGCTAATTCACCTAATTCCTCAATGGTTCCTAAACGTTTCATTGGAATTCCCATAGCAATTCCATCAATCACGCTATCTGGATTTTCACTATTACTTTCCTCTGCTATTCCATCTACCATAGGAGTTTTAATATATCCTGGCATTATTGCATTCACTCTAATATTATTCGTTACTAACTCTGCTGCTAATGACTTTGTAAAACCGATTAAAGCTGCTTTTGTTGTTGCATAAGCCACTTCTCCTGGGTCTGCTACCATAGGACCTGTAACACTAGATAAATTAATAATAGACCCCCCCATCTCTTTCATATAAGGAAGCGCAGACTTTGTCACATTCCAAGTTCCTTTAATGTTAATATCAAAATGAAAATCTCTTGTTTTATCATCCATGTCTTCAAATCTCAATAATTTTGCAACTCCAGCATTGTTAACTAAAATGTCAATACCACCAAACTTTTTTCCAATTGCAGACATACAAGCATCTACCATTTTTGCATCTCTAATATCTACCTGAAATCCCGCTACTACATTTTCTGGAGTCTTTAACTTTTGTAAAGATTCTTTTAATTTATCAGAATAATCTAGGACAATTACTTTGGCACCATATTTTAAAAATACTTCTGCGATTCCATATCCGTTTCCCATCGCTCCACCCGTTATAACTGCTACTTTTCCATCTAACTTCTTCATCATACCCCGTCCTATTCTAGTACTATCTTCATTTATTATAACACATTTCTAATAAAAAGAATAGCAAACTTCTATTTTCCTAAAAAAAGATACAAAAATCAATTATTCTACTATTCTAATGGTAGTATAAAACCATATGAAAAAAAGAGCTGAATAAAATCAGTTCTTATATCTTATTTAAATTTTGTAATTTTCTTATCACTTTCTTTTCTATTCTAGAAATATATGATTGGCTAATTCCTAATACATCAGCCACATCTTTTTGTGTCATTTCAGTAGAATTATAAAGCCCATATCTTAGAATCATAATCTTTTGGTCACGTTCATTTAATTTCTTTATTTCATTATAGAGCAAAGACTTTTCCGTTTCATTTTCTAAGCCTTTTGTTACAATATCTGATTCTGTTCCTAAAATATCTTCTAACCTGAGCTCATTTCCTTCTGCATCATAACTAAGGCTATCTTCAAAACTGACTTCCCCTCTTCTCTTTTTATTTTTTCTTAAAAACATTAAGATTTCATTATCTATACATCTAGAAGAATAAGTTGCTAACTTAATATTTTTGTCTGGCTTATAGGTACTAACTCCTTTAATCAATCCAATTGTTCCAATACTTACCAAATCTTCTAAATCAACCCCTGTATTTTCATATTTTTTAGCTAAAAACACAACCAATCGTAAATTATGTTCTATCAGTTTACTTTTTGCTTCTTCATCACCTTCCATGCTCTTTTCAATATAAATAGCCTCTTCTTCCTTTGAAAGTGGTTCAGGTAATTTATCTGCACTTCCCACAAAAAAGAGATTGTGCTCAATCGTAAAAATTTTCCTTAACAACTCCCATATTTTTTTAAACATATGATTCCTCCATTATCTTAGTATGCAATAAAACATCGATTCCATCAATTGTTATATTTTGCTTCATAATCCCAAGCAACACATTTTCTCTTCTCCCCACTCCCTTAATTTCAATAACTGGGACATGAATACACTCTAATAAAGTCGTTCCACTTGCTGTAGTCATTGGTACTAAAATCATTTTAAATTCATTAATATCATAAATGAATTTTCTATGGTCAATCAAAATAATCGGCTTATGTCCATATGGTTCCACTAAGTGATTTCCACTATCCAAAAATCCATTGCAATGTAAAACTCTATTTTTGTCAAAAAATAAATCTATTTGATAATAATTGGAATAATTATTTTTTAAATAAATGCCTTGTTTTACATAAATAAACAAGATAATTGGAGAAACCATTAATAATACAATATAATTGATGCTCAATCCATTATGATAAAAAACAATTCCTTCTTGCTTATAAGAAAATTCTACATTAAGGTAATATAGAAATCCTCCTAATATCATACTAGCACTATATAAGTAAAATAAGTTTTTAAAAGTATATCGAATATCACGAAAACCGAAAGTGAGAATTACCATTATAATACTAATCATTATTTTAAGTAAAAAAAGTTCAAAACTATTCACGTTTAAAAACAAAAATAAAATACTAAGTCCCCCAAAAAAAGCACCTTTTAATAAACGATTAATGGATACATTTCTTCTTAATATAATAGAAACACCCATTAACAAAAAGAAATCAAACAGAAAATTCAAAATCATAATTAAATCTAGATAGATTTTCATGTTATCACCAATAATACTGTATCATATGCTATTTAGAAATTATGTCGTTTTATTCACTTGTTTCTTTAATTCATCAATTTCTTGTTGCATTGCACAAACTGCTTTTTCTAACATATAAGAAAGTTCCTGATTGGAAAAATGTTTTGTAGGTTCATTTGATTTTAATATAGCAATACGAGCAGCATTAGTGCATAACACCTGTCCCACTAACATTAACCAATTGCCTAAATCGTTTTGCTGTTTCGCATTTAATCCTGGTATCATTAATAATCCAACAAACACTGCACTTATAGTGAATGTAGTGGCTTGCTCATTTATTTTTTCATCCATATTTGTCTCCAATAATAGTAAATGCCAAAAGTAATAATTTATTCAAAAAAAAGATGTCATTTTGACATCTTAGAATCCTCTTTTTCGTAAGAAAGCAGGAATGATTGTATCATCTTCATTTCCAGAATCACTTTCATCTTCTACTTTTTTTACTTCTTCCCTTCTTCCTGGAACCGTATAAGACTGATATAGTGGTTCTGTTTTATCTTCAAAACCTGTTGCAATTACAGTTACAATAATCTCATCATTTAAATTTTCATTGATAACAGCTCCAAAAATAGTGTTAATATCTGTATTGGCAGATGAACGTATTACTTCTGCTGCTTCTTCTACTTCAAATAGTGTTAAATTAGAACCACCTGTTACATTGATAATAGCATCTGTTGCTCCACTAATACTAGTTTCTAATAATGGACTTGATACAGCTTGTCTTGCTGCCTCAGAAGCTCTATCTTCCCCAACACCCATTCCAATTCCAATTAGTGCATTACCACGTTTTTCCATAACTGCTTTTACATCTGCAAAATCAAGATTAATTAATCCCGCTACTGCAATCAAATCAGAAATTGATTGGACACCACGTCTTAATACATTATCAACTTCTTTAAAAGAGTCTAAAAGTGGTGTTGTTTTATCAATAATTTCTCTTAATCTATCATTTGGAATAACAATTAAAGTATCAACGTTTTTCTTAAGCTCATCCAATCCTGCTAAAGCTTGGGTCATTCTTTTCTTACCTTCAAATGAGAATGGCTTTGTTACAATTCCGACAGTCAAAGCCCCCATTCCTTGAGCAATATTCGCAATTACTGGAGCAGCACCAGTTCCTGTTCCTCCACCCATACCACAAGTAACAAATACCATATCTGCACCTTTCAATGCTTCCTCAATATCTGTCTTTGATTCTAAAGCAGCTTCTTTTCCAATTTGTGGGTTAGCTCCTGCTCCCAAACCATTTGTAAGTTCTGTTCCAATTTGTATTTTTACAGGCGCTTGTGAAGTATTTAATACTTGTAAATCAGTATTTGCAACAATGAAGTCTACTCCTTTGACACCAGATTCTATCATTCTATTAACGGCATTACAACCTCCGCCACCTACACCAATTACTTTTATTTTCGCTAATTGATCCATTTCTAATCCAAACATATATATCCTCCCTTATTCGCCAAAAAAGTATCCAAATACTTTACCTAACATTGTATCGTTTGAAATATTAATTACATTTCTTTTTGTAGATGATAACATTTCCATATCGCTATTATTAACCATTGTATAATCCTGCCCTTTTAATTTTTGTTTATGAATAAAATAGACAATATTTCCAACTGCTGAAGAATATTTATTATTTCTAATTCCAACCAATTTTACATTTCCTACAATCGCATTTTTTCCTAAAATTTCGGAAACAATATAATCAAAACTAGAACTACTACTTACTCCTCCTGTAACAATAATATACTCAATTGGTTTTTCTGCTAGGATACTTATCTCTTTCCTTGCTAGAGTAAGGATTTCTTCTATTCTAGACATTATAATTTCAGATGCTTCTAGTTGTTTAATTGTAATTTTTTCACCACTTGTATTTGTTACTTCATAACCTTCATTTGGACTGGCATATTTTTTATGAGCTAAGGCAAATTTTTCCTTCATTCGAATGGCATCTTTTGTATCAATTTTATACATGTACGCCAAATCATTATCAATGCTCTTACCACCAAGTCCAATAATAGAATTTTTTACAATAATCCCTTTATTGTAAAGAGAAACAGATGTCGTCTCAGCACCTATATTAATAATTGCTCCTACTAATTCACTATTTTCTTTACTCTTAAATGCATAAGCATCTCCAATACTCCCTAATGAAATATCAGCTACTTCTACTCCGATTCCCTCTAATAGACTAACAACTGAATAAATATTCTTTTTAGGTGTACTAACCATAATCGCTCTAGTGCTTAATAGTGTTCCTGTCAATCCCTTTGGTTCTTTCACACAATTACTATTATCTATAGTAAAATCAATAGGGATTACTGTTACCATCTCTTTATTTGGATTTAATTTTGATTGAATAGCACTCTCTAAGACATTTATAACATCTTCTCCTGTAACCACTGAATTTTCACCAGAAATCCTTGTTTCTCCTTTTACCATTGTAAATTCAGCGAAATAACTGGGAATAGTTGCAATAACTTGCCTAATACGAATTCCAAGCATATCTTCAATCTCATTAAATGCCTGTTTGATAGACATAGAAGCTTCTTCTACATCCGTAATTAACCCTTTTTTTATTCCTTTTGATTTAACGGAAGATGCTGCAAGCAAATTAAGTTTATTTTTATACAACTCACAAACAATGAGCTTGATTGTATCTGAACCAATATCAATACTTGTATAAATATGTTTCACATGATCATCTCCTACAATCTAATAACAATTATACTATATATTTTAAAAAAGTAAAATAGATAAGACAAAAAAAGTGATAAAAAGCAGGCTTTTCAATCACTTTCAATTTATTATACTACTTTGGAACGATAAAATTTGCTCGATATACTTTTTTCTTTATCAGAGAAATGTCATCTTTGTTTTCACAAGTCAAAAATACACTTCCAGATTGTTCACTAAAATCACTTAATGTAGCAATTAAATTGAGTCGTCTACTATCATCCAATGCTCTCCATCCAAATCCATCTAATAATAAAGCTTGCTCTTTTGGCTGTACACTTAAAGCAGACGCCAAAGAAAGACATTTTTGCTCTGTAGAAGAAAGAGAATAAGGTTCTGTTGGAACTCCTTGTTCTTGAAACATAGACCATAACTTTTGATAATAAAAAGTAAGATTTTTTCTATTAGAAGTCCGAATTCTTTCAAGAGCCGAATCATCGCAACAACCAATATTTACAATAGGAGTTTTTAGGGAATCAGATAGTAATTTTAATAATTCCAAATTAGATGCCAAATCAGTTGATGATACCACATTAAAATTATAAATTTTATATTTTTCTGTTCCAATTGAGGTTAAAGAATAGACTTCTCTTTTTTGATTTTCTAATATAATTTTAGAAAATTCTGAAGGCTTCAAAAATAGTTTTCTCATATATTGAAAATCTTCTTTGATTCTCCACATATCAGTTGTTATATCCATCCCCTCTGGTATTAGAAATACAAAGTTCAAATTATACTGAAGTGTTCCCCTTTGCTTAAAATAAATATCAGACAATATACTACTTGAAAATTCCTGAAATCCTTCCTCTGTTAATAACCCAGTTTTTGCCACTTTTTCTCTTGTTTCTTGCTCTGTTAAATCAATAACATAAAAATGAGCTTTTTCCATTCTAGCAAAAATTTGTGTATATTTCGCACAACGAATTTTTTGATGGCGAAAATTAAGACTAGAACTTTGTTTAATCATATAAAACGCCTCTTTTCAAATAAGATGTACACTATCATATCAAAAAAAAAGAATAGTTTCTAGTCTATCCTTCCAAAATTTCAAAAGAATTTCCAGCATCCAATTTTAAAATGCCTTTTTTCCCATTAAATTCTTCTTTACTAATAATATCTATATAATGATTGATTAATGAAAAGCGAGTAAGAGTCAAATAAACATAATTTCCATCACTCATTGACAATAAAAATCTGCTATCATCTACCTCATTTGGGTCATATTTAATTTCTGAAATTCTTCCCAGAATGTCTTTAGAAACTTCACTCATTCCTTTAAAAAATTGTTCATATTTGGTATTTGGTATATAATTGATTACAAGTGGTATATCAAATGTTGCCATTACCTCTGTTCCATCTAGCAAAACAGTTTTATTATTTGGCTGATAATAAAACATTGGATAATTTTCTTCTATCGTAATGAAAACTCTGCCAGTCCAATTTTTCTTTACTTTCGCTGTCTTAATATAAGTATTTTGCTCTAATCTTTTTCTTATCTTTGAACTCGAATTTTTAAAACTAGAAGGATAATTTTCCAAACGCGCTATTTCAATAATTTCTTGGTCTTCTAAAAACAAGTTGTTTTGAATAACAATATTTTTAATGGGAGCTTTATAACAAAAAGACAAAAAAAGGGAAAACAATATCACAATAAAAAGCACAATTAAAATTCTACCATATCGAATTTTAATTTTCTTTTTTGGCTCCATATTATTTTTCAATGGCAGATTTGACTTATATGAAATTTGTTTTTTCTTTACTCCCTTTTTTTTCTTTTTCATGAAATCACCTTTTTATTCTACAAACTCTTGTTCCACTTTTAGTTCTATTCCTGTTTGTTCTTTTACTTTTTCTTGAATTTCCACAATTAAGTTTTTTATATCTTCACCAGTTGCATTCTCTTTGTTAATAATAAAATTAGCATGTTTTTTACTTACTTCTGCTCCACCACACCGTTTTCCTTTATACCCAATTAATTCAATTAAGCGTCCCGCAAAATCTCCATCTGGGTTTCGAAATACACTTCCTGCGCTTGGATATTCTAAAGGTTGCGTTTCTAACCTTCTTTTCTTTCTTTCTTTTATCAAATCTATAATTTCCTCTTTTTCTCCAGACATAAGTTCAAGAGTTGCTTCTAAACAAACATACTCAGGGTGCTTTTGTAAAAAAGAGGTGCGATAATGAAATTCCATATCTTTATTCGTAAGCTTTTTTATTTCCATATCTGGAGTTAATACTGTAACTGATTTTACAATATAACCCATATCACTTTTATATGCTCCAGCATTCATGAAGATAGCTCCACCAACTGTTCCAGGAATTCCAGACGCAAACTCTAATCCAGAAAGCCCCATCCTAGAAGTTTTTAAAGCAAGTTTCATAATTGGATAACCTGCTCCTACAACAACAGTATTATCCTTTATATCTAAATGGTCAAAAGCCTCTAGCTTAACTAAAATACCATCATAATGAACACCAAATATTAAATTAGAACCATTTCCTATCATTTTATGCTTTAAATGATTTTTTCTTAAAAACTGTAATATGTTTTTTAATTCTTCTACTGTATTCGGAAAAATAAGAGCATCCGCTACTCCTTCCATTTGATATGTTGTATAATCTTTTAAATTACAGTTTGCAAGTACTTTCCCACAATTTAAATTTTTTAATTGTTTTATAATATCCATATTTACTTCCTATCTATCAAATCTTGAATGCAGTTCACAATTCTTGTTGCACTATCTGGAATGTCTAAGTCTTTCAATTGTTCTTTCATTCTTCTTTGTTTGGCATTATCATCAATCACAAAATCAATTGCCTTTACCAGTGCATCTCCTTTTAGGTCTTTTTCTTCCAATAATATGGCAGCTTCTTTCTCGGTCAACGCAAGAGCATTTTTATATTGATGATTATTTGGAACATAAGGGCTTGGAATTAAAATAGAAGGAATATGAAGCGCAATAATTTCACTTAATGTAGAAGCCCCTGCCCTTGTAACCATTAAATCTGTATTTTTCATAATTCTAGTCATATTTTCAATGTAAGGAACAACTTTTACATTTCTTGGAAAATTATTTTTAGAAATTTCATCATAATCTTTTTTTCCTGTTACAAATAACACTTCATATGATTTATTTTTAAATTGATTTAAAGTCTCTACTAAAAATTGATTGATAGTACTTGCTCCCAAAGAGCCCATTACTATAAGAATTAATTTTTTATCTTTGTGTAAACCAAACTCTTTTTTATCCATTGGCGTTTTTTTAACTGCATCTTCACTACATGGATTTCCTGTAAAAATTGTTTTTTCTTTCGGAAAAGAATTGATTGAGTCTGGAAAAGAAACTCCTATTTTATCTACATATTTACTTAAAAACAAATTAGAAGCTCCTGGAATACTATTTTGTTCATGAATGAAGGTTTTTATTTTTAATTTATGAGCTGCATAAATGACTGGGGCAGTTACATAACCACCTACACCAATGACAACATCTGGCTTAAAGTCTTTTAAGATTTTTTTTGATTTTTTAATTGCCTTTAAAAAACAGTAAATTGTTTTTCCATTTTTATAAATTTTTTTTCTATAAAATCCATAAATTTCCAATTGTTTAAACGGAATATGATGTGCTGGAACAATCGTATTTTCCATTCTGTCATGTGTCCCAATATATAAAAATTCACTATTAGGTTCCTTCTCTTTGATTTTATTAATAATGGCTAAAGCGGGATAAATATGACCACCAGTACCACCTGCGCTTACCACAACCCTCATGTCCTCACACCTTTCATGAATCATTATATCATATTCTATTCAATTTCTAAATAGTTTATGAGAAGAAAAAAAATAGGAATTTCCTACTTTTAGCTTTCAATTGCTGTATGATTAAAGCTACATTTGTACTCTGGCAAAGGGGCCTTATCATCAGTTCCACTGTCTTCCACTACTTCATAAATATATTGATTAGAACCAGTCCTAATTCTTACAATCATATCATTTGGAAATTGTACTCCTGTAATTGGATTTTCAATGGAAGTTTCCAATATACCTTCCACTTTTAAGCACCCTAATGTAATACTTGTATTAATATTTCCATCAGGTATTTCTAAAGTATGCTTTGTCATCCAATTACTCGCTGCTTTCTTGATATTTTCTATCTGAACTTTGTATAAGTTTTGTTTTCCTTTGGCAATGTTTCTAGAAATCATTGGAATCGCTAATAAGGCTACGATTGCTAATATTGTAATAACTCCTAAAAGTTCTGCTAATGTAAATCCCTTTTGTTTCATTTTAGACACCTTCTACTCTATATATAATCATATAGTTTTTTTAATATTTAGTCAAGTTCATTTTTTAAAAATTTTTGATAATACAAATAGAAAAAAGAACTAAATGTTCTCTTCTCTAATTGCATCTAAAATATTTTCCTTTTTCATTTTCTTTGTTGCATACATCATTGTTAAAAAGACAATAATGAATACTGCAAGAATCGCAATTCCAACACTCTTCCAAGGTATCATAACATCTTCAAATCGATTGATATTCATCATAACATTATGTATCCAAATAACTACCAAAAATGAGAATGGGATTCCATAAATAAGAGATTTAATTCCAAAGAAGAAACTCTCAAAATATAAAATTTTATTAAAGCCATGTGGGGTTAAACCCATGCTTCTTAACATTGCAAATTCTTTTCTTCTAAGTTGAATACTAGTATTAATAGTATTAAAGACACTCGTAATTCCAATTAATGTAACAAGAGCAATAAATCCATATAGTAAAAGTGCTACAACAATATATAAATTTTTCATTAATCTCATTTCTTTTGGATAATTAAAATATAGAATATTGGATTTGGTAGACAAATTATCCAAATAATTGGTCATATAATCATCTAACTTCTTATATTTTGGAACTTTCAAATAAATTGTAATATCATCAAAATAGTTTTCCATTTCTGGCTTGAATAATTGTTCAAAAATAGAAGATGGAATCACAAGAACTACCTTTCCTTCATTCAAGAAATCACTTTCAATTGCAAAGGGAGCTTTTTCAGTGACATAAATATTATCTAATATCATTCCACAATCAAATTTAGGTTCCCCAATTACATCTTCTTCTGTTTCATAAATAGGGTCACATAAATTAAAGCTATAATTTTTCTTAGGGTCTTTTAATACACTAGAATGATAAACGGTTCGATTATTATTTTTATAAGAAACATATTTTGTTTGATTAATCAATATTGGTCTTTGTTCCTCTAAGCCTAGCTCTTTTAAATACTCTACGTAACTTTCTTCGTCCAAAGATATCAAAGAAAACTGTACTGTATCTATCGTTCCATTAAAGTAGTCTAACAATTGCTTATCAAAGAAATCCTCAGCCTGATAAGAAGTTGTAAATTTTTTGCCGCTTTTTATAGAAATACTTTGCTGTACCCCTTCATAATTTCTAACTGTATTTATCAAGTCTTCATAATCATATAAAGAAGGGTCCCTCAAACGAATACTAATATCATAGTCTGGAATATTTAAAGTTCCTGATGAAGTCTTTAAACCATACTCTACAAATGTAGAAAACGATATAAATAGAACGATACTAATAAATAATGATACAATCGTAATTCGATATTTCTTTTTATTTCTTTTAATATTTTTAAGAGCGATCTCTCCTTCTATTCCAAATAAATAATAACTCCATTTTCCAGTTTTTAATTTTCTACTTTTCACTTTAATATCATCATTCAAACGAATGGCTTCTATTGGCGTTATTTTACTCGCTTGGTGTGCTGGTATATAAGCGGATAATAAAATGGTGATAATCATAAAAAGGATTGGAATCATTAAAAAGATTGGATAAGCAGTTAGTACAAGATTGGTTCCAAATAAACTAGGTACTAAATAGTTAATGATTGCAATTACAATACCAATTCCTATAAAGCTTCCTATAATTCCCAAAGGAATTCCAATTGCACCCACAATAATTGCTTCAAAAAAGACGGTTTGTCGTAATTGTTTTTTGGTTGCTCCAATACTAGAAAAAAGGCCAAATTGTTTTTTTCTCTCCATTACTGAGATAGCAAAAGAATTATAAATAACAATGATACATCCAATTGATATAAGGGTTAGAATAATTATCATAACATTAATAATTGCATTCATAATATTGCTATAGCGACTTGCACCATATAAAGCAAGTAAGGAATTATTATAAGAAATTTCTTCTTCAGAATCTTTTGTAATTCCTAAGTTTTTTGCCAAAGCTTCCATATCTTGATACGCTTTTGACGGTTTTTTAAATTTCAAATATACATTGACATTTTGATTTTGCGTATCTATTTTTGTTAAAAATGTATAACCAGCTGCATTCCAAGGCTCAAATACTGGTTTTTCAATAATACCAACGATTTTATATGTATATACTTTTGTGTCTATCAATGATTCTGAAACGTTCTCTTCATATGTATCCTCATATTCCCCAGTATCGACTAATGTCTCTGAACTAGCATCATAAGAAATTACATTTTTAGGCAAAATACTTTCTTCATTCGCCCTTTTTCCAATATTTAAAGTAATTTCATCTCCAATTTTATAAATTTCTCCATTATCCATTTCAAGTTGATTTGAAATAACAATTTCTTTGCTGTTTTCTGGAAATCTCCCTTTTATCAATTTCATCTGTTTAAAATAATCTTCTGTAACTGCATTCACATATATATATTTTCTACCTGTTACATTTCCCTCTTTAAATTCACTAAAACCTATTGGGGATTCATAGAAATAACTATCTACATGATGATTATTTGAAATGACGTCTAATTTATTTTTTGATATTCCAGATAGTAAAGCATGATAGTCTCCTGTTTCTTCTTTAAAAGTTCGAATAGAATTATCTTGAATGGTAGAAAACAAGAGTCCAATTCCTACCATTAAAGCAGTTGATAAAATAATTCCAATAATGGTTACAATTGTCCTTTTTTTATTCATCTTTAAATGCTTAATTGTAAGTTCATTTAATATTTTCATTATTGCACCTTCTCATCACTGATAATTTTTCCATCATCAATGGTAATAATTCTATTGGCATTTAATGCTAAATTATAATCATGGGTAATCATGATAATCGTCTGCTTGTATTTTTTATTGGATAATTTTAATAATTCGACAATTTCTTTCGAAGCCTTACTATCTAAATTTCCAGTTGGCTCATCTGCTAATAATAAAGCTGGATGATTCATTAAAGCTCTTCCAATAGACACTCTTTGCTGTTGCCCACCTGACAGTTCATTTGGCAAATGACTAACTCGATTTTGTAATCCTAATGTTTCTATTAATTCATTTAAATATGCTTGGTCTACTTTTTTACTATCTAATAAAATTGGTAATGTCATATTTTCTGTGACATTTAAAATCGGAATCAAATTATAAAATTGATATATAAGGCCCACTTGTCTTCTTCTAAAAATCGCCAAGTTTGTCTCATTTAATTTATAAACATCTTCTTCTTCAACATATACTTTCCCACTAGTTGGTCTATCCACTCCACCTAGTATATGTAATAAAGTACTTTTTCCACTTCCACTAGACCCTACAATTGCTACAAATTCTCCTTTTTCTACTGAAAAACTAACATGGTCTAATGCTTTTACCAAAGTATCTCCTTTTCCATATGTCTTACATAAGTTCTCTACTCTCAATATTTCCATAACCATCTTCCTTTCTAAAATTTTTTGAGCATAAGGAAGAAACTTCCTCTTGAGCATCCTCAAATAGCATAGCACTTTCTATAACTCCAATCAAGCAAAACACTACAATAACTGGAAGTATATAACACACAATCTCTTTCATTCTATTCCTCCTTCACACAATATCATTTTATCTAATAATTATGACTCTACTGTGACTAAAATCATGACAGTTTTGTCACTTTATCTAATTTTAATGATATGGTGAATCATTTCAAAAAAAGATAGAAAATTCTATCTAAATCATATTCTTATAAAACTTAATAAAAAAAGTAGTTCCTTCTCCTTCTATTGATGTTGCATATATTTCACCATTTTGTTTTTCCATAATTTTTTTAGCCATATTAAGCCCTACCCCAATGGATTCTTTATTTCCAGTTCCTGTATAAAAACGTTCAAAAATATGAGGAAGTTCCTCTTTCTTTATTCCACATCCTGTATCATAAATTGAAACTTCTGTATAAAGAGGGTTATCCAAAATAGATATTGTTATTTGACCACCTTCTTTTGTATGTTCATAAGCATTCTTTAAAACGTTGACAAAAACTTCTACAGTCCAATGCATATCCAACAATACTTGAATCTTTTTTTTCCTATTAAAATTTACTTTAATATTTTTTAATTCTATTGGAATTTGAAGTGGCTCTAATGCTTCTTCTATTACTTTTACAATATTGGTTGATTCTAATTTTAATTGAACACTTCCACTATCTAAACGAGACATTTTCAAAAATATTGTTACAAGCCATTCGATTCTTTCTAACTGTAATCTATTTTTTTCTAAAAACTGTTGTTTCATCTTAAAATCAATATCCTCTTTTAAAAGTAAATCATTAATCACATACATGCTTGTTAAAGGAGTTCGAATCTGATGAGAAATATCAGACAAAACTTGTTCTAATTCCTTTTTATCTTGTAAAGACTGGTCTCTTCCCTCTTTTAACTTAACAGTCAATTTATAAACATCATTTTTTAAAGTACTGATATTTCCCTCCTCATAGTCTTTTACATCTAAATTATAGTTTCCATGTAAAACATGGTCCATATATTCACTAAGCGAATTTAGTTGCTTATTTTGTTTTTTTAAAAATAACCAATAAGAAAAGGATAGTAGAAAAAAGATTCCTGTTACGACCAAAAAAGTGAGTATTAAAATTTCTGATTGCAAATGATGAAAATGCTCCAAGTAATTTAAAGTCCCAGTTTCATCTAATCCATATTTTTTTAAGATTTGTCTTCCTTCTTCATAATCACCTTTTCCAGATAAAATAGAAGTAATCACTTCATCTTCTAATTCTGGATGAGATTTCAAAAGTGCCGATATCATATAACCATTATTTTTCACAAATTCATTTTTATATTTAACATCTATAAATTGATAAAAGATTAAACCAATTATCAATGTAATTCCAAATAAAAGCAATTCCCCTAAAAAAAGTCGTTGCACATTTCTTTGTTTTAACATGTGCCACCCACTTTATATCCAACACCTCTAACAGTTTCGATAATTTTAGGTTCATTTGGATTGTCTTCTATTTTTTCTCTGATTCTTTTTACATAAACAGTTAGAGTATTATCATTCACATAAGCTTCATTCACATCCCAAATATCTGCCAATATTTTTTCCCTAGAAAATACAACATTTGGATTTAATGCAAGAATCAGTAATATTTTATATTCAAGAGCCGTTAGCATAACATCTACTCCATTTTTAAATACTTTTGCCTGCTTCATATCAATCTTAATATCCCGAATGATAATAACTGAACTATTTTCTTTTGAATTTCTTCTCAGTATATTTTTAATTCTCGAAACAAGTTCTCTTGCTTTAAAAGGCTTTGTAATATAATCATCGGCTCCCATATCAAGACCTCTTACAATAGATACCTCTAAATCATTCGCAGTCAAAAAAATAATAGGAATATCATTCATTTTTTTCATTTTCTGAAATGTTTGATAGCCATCTTCGTCTGGTAAATTAATATCTAATAATACGATATCAAAAGGCTCCCTCTCAATATGCTCTAAAGCTTCCTTTGAACAAGCTGCCTCTTTTATTTCAAAATTTTCTGCTTCCAAATAATATTTTAGTCCAACACGAATCGTTTCCTCATCTTCTACAATTAAAACTTTTGCCATTCTATCACCTAATTTTATTATACTATATTTTAATTAATAAAAAGTGAATAAAAAGTCAGAAAAAGAGAATTTATCTCTTTTTCATTTCTAAATATAATTGTTTGGCAGTTTTTTCTTGTTCTACAATTTTTGTTTCTCCAATGATTGTTCTTCGATATGGAATAGGAAAAGAAAGTAATTCTGCACGTATTTGTGTTAATGCTCTCAATTGTTCTTTTTTATCTTGAAACATAATAACATGACTAGAAGTCATCGTCGCTCCATCTTCATTAATAATACATTTCATATAATGAGAAGCAATTTTTGCTTTTTTTAATTTGATTCTACAAGTATCAATTCCATGTTGTTTTAATATTTGAACTACTTCTTCTAATTTTTGATTTGCTCTTTTTTTCTTTAATCTTGGAATTATTAAGTTGAGACCTGTTTTTATAGGAACAAAAACCGCAACAATCCAAAGATAAATAGCTGGATTTATGAGATTCCAAGTAAATGGACATAAAACAAGTGCTTCAATTGCTAATATGATTGCAGATAACTTTAGATTTTGATAAAGAATGAGTGGTACATTAGTTTTCTTTTTGCTATTTTCAATCAATTCTTCTAATTTATATTGTGTTAAATCCATACTAAAATCTTCGCCCTATTATAGTCTTTTCTAATATTTTTTCTACTCGCTCAGAATTATCAATAATTTCAATAAAATCTCCATCAATAATATCACCACTAGTTAAAGGTCTAAATTCTTGTACTAATTTTGAGCGTGTTTGTCGCAAAGCCTTTAATTTATCTGCTCTATCTCTAAAAATTGTCATATATTCTGTTACTTCAGCAATTCCATAATTTCTAGTTAATAAAACTCGTGGCTTTTCTGCTATGATTGCCCTTTTTAAACTTAACTTATTTACATCAATACCCTCTTGGACCAAATATTTAGTCAAAGATATCAATTGCTTACTTGCTTCATACTTCTTTTTTCCAAAAATCACAATTTCAGCTAAACTTTTTATTGCAATGACACTTCCTGAGCCAACACAAAATAAGAGAGACAAAGACTGATGTAATACATTGTTATAAAATAAACTTGCTGCACAAATAGCAGATAAAAAAATCGATAAATTACGTATACATAAATTACGAATATCCAATTTTTTTCTACTCATTAAAATAATTTTGTGAACATCTAGATTGTTCCAATTCATAAAATTTCCTCCTCATATTTTTTATAAAAACTTATCATTCGTAACCATTATTATAATCCAAATTTTCTTCGTTCTGTACTTTCTATTCTGCTATAATCTTCATCACTGATTTGTTCCACTGTAGCCAAACCACGAATGGTTGTCATAAGTTCTCTATATTCTTGAAGTTGTACTGAAGTCATCCTAGACATCACTTCTGGGTCTAATTGCAATCGATGAAGAGCACTAATAAATTCTTTTTTTTCATCACGAGAAGCTGATTTCCAATTTCTTATTATAGTTTCCAAAGTTCGAAGAAGTCGTTCTTGTGGAGTAAATTGTGCATTGGTAGCTACTTTTTTTGCGCGTTTCTGAATGGAATTTGTCAATGAATTCCATAAACTTTGTACTTCTTTACTTTCCTCAGCTGATAAATGAAAACTGGGAACTAATAAAACCAAAGAATTAAATCTCTGAATTTTTTCTGCATAATCTGGACTCCTTAATAACATACTAGGATTTACTCTCATCATTTTTTCCATATTACGTAACAAAATTAAAAATTCATCTTTTTCACTCATATTATATTTTGTCATATTTTATTCACACCCTTTTTTCCTACTATAAAAAAGCCCTTTATAATAGATTCATTTGAAACTAGATAAAAGTTATCATCTTGAAATTCAATAAATCTTCCCCTTTTTCAAGTGTCCTTATTTTAGCACATATCTCTTTTTTGTCAAATTTATAAAGAATAGTTGCCAAATATCTATTTTTTTCATATAATGTAATAAAGTAAAGACTTGAAAGGAGTAACTCTTCACTTAGCGCCTGGACTATTTGTAGTTGACGAGGTTAACAGATTATCGAAAGATTCGGCGGGTACTGTTACGGATTTGTGTATTCGAAAGAATGATTGTGAAAAAACAAAATCAAGATTGTAACAAAACAACATTCCAACACTTTTTTTATTCATGGAAAGAAGGAAAAAATATGTGTGGAATTGTTGGATATCTAGGAAAAAAGGAAAAAACGATATCCGTTTTAATTGAAGGGTTAAAAGCTCTTGAATATAGAGGTTATGATTCAGCAGGAATTGCTTATCAAAAAGAAAATAAAATAAAAATAACAAAATCTGTCGGCAGACTACAAAATTTAGAACAAAAAATAAAAATAGAGAATACAGTTTTAGGAATTGGACATACAAGGTGGGCTACTCATGGAAAACCAAGTACGACAAATTCTCACCCCCATCAAGTTGGCTCTATTACACTTGTACACAATGGTATTATTGAAAACTATATAGAATTAAAACAATTTTTAGAAAAACATAATTATCAATTTCAAACAGAAACAGATACCGAAGTAGCTACTGCCTTGATAGATTACTGCTATCAAGAAACAAAAAATATGATATCAGCTCTTAAAAGAGCACAAAAAGAATTAAAAGGTTCCTATGCATTTGCAATTTTAAATAACGAAGAACCAAATATTTTATATGCAATGAAAAAAGAAAGTCCTTTAATTTTAGGAAAAACAAAAGAAGAGCTATTTTTAGCATCTGACCCAATGGCGATTTGTGCGTATACTAATAATATTTGCTATTTAAAAGAAGGAAGCATTTTGAAACTGGAACCAAAAAAAATTACACTCATAGAAGAAAACGAAACAATCCCTATTTGGGTTACCTTAGATATGGAACAAACAAAATGTAGCAAAAATGGATATGACCACTATATGCTAAAAGAAATTTATGAACAACCTGATGTCATTTATAATACTGTCATGCCATATTTAGAAAATAATCTTGAAAATTTGCACAAAATGCCTAATTTTAATCAATACGAAAAAATCCAAATAGTGGCTTGTGGAAGTGCCTACCATACAGGTCTTGTTGGAAAATGGATGTTAGAAGGCGTTGGAAATATTCCTGTTGAAGTTGAAATTGCAAGTGAATACCGTTATAAAAAAGTATTCTATGATAAAAAGACTTTGGTCATTGTTGTATCCCAATCAGGAGAAACAGCCGATACTTTAGCATCTCTTAGAAAGGCAAACAAAGATAATATTGATACACTTGCTATCGTCAATGTTATAACTAGCACAATTGCAAGAGAAGCAAAATACGTTCTCCCTGTAAAAGCAGGTATTGAAATCGCTGTGGCTACAACAAAAGCCTATTTGGCACAACTAGCCTTATTCAGTTTAATCACTTTAAAATTGATGATTGAAAAGAAGTTAATCGAAAATGAAGAATTAGAAGAATTGCTTGCTCATTATCAAAAACTTCCTATCAAAATTAAAAAATTACTAAAAGAATTAAATGTAAAAGAACTTGCTTCTAAGACATACAAAAATGAAGATATTTTTTTCTTAGGAAGAGGTATCGACTATGCAATTTGTACAGAAGCTTCTTTAAAATTAAAAGAAATTTCCTATATTCATAGTGAAGCCTATGCAGCAGGAGAATTAAAACATGGAACAATTTCTTTAATTAGCAAAAAAACACCTGTTTTCTCTTTGGTTACTGATAAAGAAATCAGTGAAAAGACAATCAGTAACATCAAAGAAGTAAAAGCAAGAGGAGCTTATTCTATCGTAATCACAACAGGACAGTTAGATGAAAAAAGCGATTATTATGATGACAAAATTGTAATACCAAATACTCATTTTTTGCTACAACCTATTTTAAATATTATCCCCTTTCAATTACTTGCTTATGAAATCGCTAAATTAAGAAATTGTGATATTGACAAACCTAAAAACTTAGCCAAATCGGTTACAGTAGAATAAAACAATTTTTAACAAAAGAACTATTATGATATGCTCATAATAGTTTTTTACCTTTGTAGTCTTTTTATATGTGCTAGTTCTACTTCTTCATTTGTAAATTTATCAATATATTGAAACATTGCATTTGCATCATCAATAATATCATTTCCTCTAACATTCATTTCAGAAGGTTGACAAACTACAATATCATTTTCTTTTAAATTTATTACTTTTCGTACTATATAATCATCACACGTGGCTCCATATCCCTCTACCCATGTAGATGTAATATCTGGTGTCTGTTCCCTTAAACGAAATACAAGTCTTCTTAAAAAAGAAGGATGACAGAGTGGAAAATACAACTTCTGCACATTTAGTCTCTCCCCCGAATGTTTTAAATTAAATTTAGCATAATGAATTTGCCCACCTGATTTAGACATTGTAAATATATTAAGCCCAACCGAAAAACCCATATTTTCTAAAATTTCAACAAGACACAATGTTATAGCTCCACGGTTATATATCTCATTTGTTGAAACTCGAGCTAAAATAGCTGAATTGTAATATATTTCGATATGCTTTCTTTTCGGATTTTGCTTATTTAACATAGAAAGTGGATTTCCTTCTAAATACGCTTTCACATCTGGAGCATAACCAACATAAAAGTTATATTGTTTGCTTTTTTTCATAGACAATTTTATATACTTTTCTAAAGTCAATTTCAATTCTATCAATTTATCAAAATTTGTGTGATATCCATATTTACAAAGTTCTTTCGCTTCATTTAAAGAACGTGTCCCATAAAAATCATAGTCGTCACCATCACTAGATAATCTATTATATCCCCAAATTCTTGTATTGGTAGGAGTATCATCTAAATATTCTATAAATTCAATCAAAGAATTAAATGTATATTCCATGATATCATAATTACCCTTTTTATAATATTGATACATATTATCTACTCAGCCTCAACTGTTTTATTCCTTCATAAAATTTATTATTAGAACGAATATCTTGCATATTTCCAATAATCATATTGATATCGTCTTGCCCTAAATTTTTCACAACATTAGAAGTTAAAATATATGGTACAGGAAACCCATTCAATTCCTTTTTATATACTTTTCCAATTCCACGAGTAGAAACAATATGTGAAATTTTTGACTGATAAACTGCATTTCTAAATGCCCACATAAACTGTAACACTTCATCATTTGGGTATAAAGCTTGTTCTAGTCTTTTATCATAATCAAAGAATATATTATCAAATCTGTCTAAAGTTGCGCCATCCAAAGCATTTCTTCCTACATATTGCAAATCGGCTCCCTTTCCCCAAGTATTGGCTGCTGCTATTATTCTAAAATCAGGATGTCTTTCAATTGTTTCATGTGGGAACGCCATATATCCATTTGCAAGTGCTGAATTAATCACAATTAAAGCTGATGGATCTGAATTGTCTATTTCATCTAAAAAGAAAACACCACCATTTTTAAATGCCTTATAAAATTCAGTATCACGATAATTTCCACCTGCATCAATAAATCCAGTCAATTTGAATTCATTGGAAGCATTGTTCGTATAATACATATGCAATCCCAAAGCATCCGCCACCTGTGAAATGGCGACATTCTTTCCACTTCCTGCTGGCCCAATCAACATAATTGGTTCATCTAGCTGAGTTTGCATTAATATCTGTTCAAACCTCTCATGATAAAATCCACCTTCTGTTTGTCCTAAAACCAAATCATTCAATTTAATAATATGAGTTATTGGAACTACAATTTGACTAGCATATGCACTTAGCTTTTCATCAAATAACATATTTAGTTGTGTTGTTATTTCATTTTCTATACTATATTCTTCAATTGTACGTTTAACAATCTGTAAAATTTGAGTCTTAAGTTCTTTATCTAACTCATTAAAAACATAATCACTTATCTTTTTTTTAGGGTCTTGTGATAACAAATAGGCCTCCACATTTTCTTCTACTTTAGTCCTAACTGCTTCATCTGTAACTTGAACAAGCAAAGCATTTAATCCATCAATTAAAGAAGTCGCATTTTCCCTGGTATTTTTAATCATAGAAGTACCTTTTTTAAACGGTTTCCCATCCAAAGTAAAAATTTCACCATTTTTCATATAAGTGTTATGTTCCATTTCCATCACATTCTCACAAAATTGTTTTATTATCTCCTGATTATTTGAAAACATAATTTCATGATTTCTTCTCGTATAGCCATAGTATAAATGTGTATATTGCCCTTTTGGCTCCGTAACTCCCGCTACAATTGAATTATCAGCTCTATTCCAAATTACAGAGCAAAAATTCATATATTCTCCCAATGTTTTAAACATATCTGTTCCATAATCACCATAAACATAATTAGTAAGACGTTGATAACGGTCTTCATCACTAATGTTATATTTTGAAAAAGTTCTATTTGCATTTTCTATTTCTAATTGGTCATATCCATTGACCGTAAAAATGCCATTTTCACTATTCCAATAAGGGTCCCTATCTTCTAAATAAGTACCATAAACTATTTTAGCAAATATTAAATCATCAATTACCTTTCTGTTAACCGCATAGTCATTTTGACAAGCTCTTCTAAGAACATTGAGAATATCTCCTTTATCAATCTCATGTCCCATATAAGCAATAAACCATTGTCCTGCTTTTTCACTATATTCCATATTATCCCCCTATTCTTCTCAAAGTATATTACTTTAGGAATTCGCCAATAAAAGGAGGAAAAATAAGGTGAAAAAACATTTAAGACTAAAATAGTCTCAAAAAATATAGTTGACAAATTGGTAAAAAATGGTAATGGATTGGGTGAGATATTCATAGTCAATAGAGTTATGTCTGTGTGTGTTTATAATCATGTTATGCTAAAAAAGATCAGCGCCCGAGGCCGCCTTTGCG
>JAAWNF010000011.1 GCA_022798795.1 Bacilli bacterium | reverse complement strand
TATCACTACATAACAAAAGAGAACTAATTTTTTAGTTCTCTTGAAAAGTTCATTTATCATCAGTTTTTGGTTTTACCAATACTATTTGACATTGAACCCCTTAATCCATTAATTCTTGTTCTAATGCTTCTAAAGGTTCATCTTTTAACATATCTAACTCTAAATCATAATCAGCATCTTTATACTTACGAGCACCTGTTCCTGCTGGAATTAATTTTCCAATAATCACATTCTCTTTTAGTCCATTTAAGTAGTCTACTCTTCCATGAATTGCTGCATCTGTTAAAATACGTGTTGTTTCTTGGAACGATGCTGCAGATAGGAAAGAATCTGTCTCCAAAGAAGCTTTGGTAATTCCAAGTAATACTGGTCTACCTGTAGCTGGTCTTTTTCCTTCTAAAATTAATCCTTTATTTACATCTGTAAATTCATTAATATTTACCATTGTTCCTGGTAAAAAGATAGTATCTCCACTGTTGATAATTTTAATCTTTGAAATCATACGTTTTGCGATAATTTCAACGTGTTTATCACTAATATCAACACCTTGTGAACGATATACTTTTTGAATTTCTAATAAAATATATTGTTGAACTGTAATTGGGTCTGTTACAACCAATAACTCTTTTGGACTAATAGCACCATGCGTTAAACGGTCTCCTGCTCGAACTTCTGCTCCTTTTTCTACAGCTAATTTTGCTCCATAATTAGAAGTATGTTCTCTTGTTTCA
Organism: Bacilli bacterium; assembly: GCA_022798795.1. Lineage (GTDB taxonomy): Bacteria > Bacillota_I > Bacilli_A > RF39 > UBA660 > MGBC102946. Next base: position 27,075 of record JAAWNF010000011.1, on the reverse strand, counting down.
ACATCATTTTGAACACTAATAACAAACTTTCCACCATCTTCTTCAATTTTAGTAACAACACCATTGATTTCTGAAATGGTTGCTTTTCCTTTTGGATTACGTGCTTCAAACAATTCTTGTACACGAGGAAGACCCTGTGTAATATCGTCTCCAGCAACTCCTCCAGTATTGAAAGTTCTCATGGTTAACTGAGTACCTGGTTCTCCAATTGACTGTGCAGCCATAATTCCAACAGCTTCCCCTGTTTCTACAATAGAGCCAGTTGCAAGATTACGTCCATAACACTTTCTACAAACTCCATGTTCTGTTTTACAAGTAAGAACTGTTCGGATTGGTACTTTTGTAATTCCTGCTGCAATAATCTTATCTGCCAATTGTTCTGTGATATAAGTATTTCTCTCTGCTAACACTTCTTCTGTTTCAGGATTTAAAATCCGTTTATTGGTATAACGACCTACAATACGGTCATAAAGGGACTCGATAATTGTATTATCTTTTGCATTCACAAAGGCTTCTACAACTACCCCTTGGTCTGTTCCACAATCTTCTTCTTTTACAATAATATCCTGTGATACATCAACAAGACGCCTTGTCAAATAACCTGCATCGGCAGTTTTTAATGCTGTATCAACAGCACCTTTACGTGCTCCATGGGTTGATAAGAAGAATTCTGAAATTGTCACACCTTCACTAAATGATGATGTTACTGGGATTTCTTCTGAAAGTCCACTTGGCTTTGCGAAAAGCCCACGCATACCTACTAACTGAGTTAAAGAACCAATATCTCCACGAGCTTTACTATTAATCATAATCGCAATAGAGTTATCTTGGTCATCTTTCATCATTTGTTCTAGCTCTTTACTAATGCGTTTTTTAGCTTCTGTCCAAATATCAATTACTTTTTCATAACGTTCCATATCAGTAATCAATCCACGTTTAAATTGTTTATTTACTTGGTCAACCAAATCTTGACTTTCTTTTAATACTTGTGGCTTAATTTCACTTTCCTTGATATCGCTAATTGCAATTGAAATCCCTGACAAAGTAGAATATTTAAACCCTAAATCTTTTAATTTATCTAGCATAACTGAAGTTTCAGTTGTTTGATAACGTTTATATATTTGAGCAATTAAAGCTGTCAATTTTCCTTTGTTTAACGCTTCTACCAAAGGCATTTCTTTTACTTTTTCTGGAATATTTTCTCCCCTAGCAATAAAGTATTTGCTTGGCGTAATTCTTTCAATATTTTCAGTACTTCCATCATTAATATATTGGAAAGAGTCTGGAAATATTTCATTAAATTTTAACTTTCCAACTGTTGTTACCAAATATTTATCCATGTAACAATCTGGGAATATTTTATGACGGAAAGCACGAACTGGAATTGCAATACGAGTATGTAAATCCACTTCTCTTCTTTCATAAGCCATTAGTGCTTCATCTGGGTCTTTGAAAACTCTTCCTTCTCCCTCATGCCCTGCTTTTTCCATTGTAATATAATAATTTCCTAATACCATATCTTGTCCTGGAGTAACAATTGGTTTTCCATCTTTTGGTGACAAGATATTATTTGCACCTAACATTAAAATTCTTGCTTCAGCTTGTGCTTCTTCACTAATCGGTACGTGAACTGCCATTTGGTCTCCATCGAAGTCAGCATTGAATGCTGCACACACTAATGGGTGAAGTCTAATCGCACGTCCACCAATTAATTTTGGTTCAAATGCTTGAATACCAAGTCTGTGCAAAGTTGGTGCACGGTTCAGCATGACTGGATGCTCTTTTATCTTTTCTTCTACAACATCCCATACTCTCTCATCTTGATTTTCAATCATTCTTTTAGCTGCTTTAATATTGCTTGCAATCTCTTTTGTAACTAGCCCATTAATAACATGTGGCTTAAATAGTTCAAGTGCCATTTCCTTTGGAATTCCACATTCATACATTTTTAAAGATGGTCCTACAACGATAACAGAACGACCTGAATAGTCAACACGTTTTCCAAGTAAGTTTTGACGGAAACGTCCTTGCTTTCCTTTTAACATACTACTAATAGATTTTAAAGGCCTATTTCCAGCTCCTGTAATATTTCTCCCACGTCTACCATTATCAAATAAAGCATCTACAGCTTCTTGTAACATACGTTTTTCATTTTGAATAATGATGCTTGGAGCACCCAAATCCATTAATTTTTTTAGACGATTATTACGATTAATTACACGACGATATAAATCGTTTAAATCAGATGTAGCAAATCTTCCACCATCTAATTGAATCATCGGACGAAGTTCTGGTGGAATGACTGGTAGTGCATCTAAAATCATCCATTCTGGACGGTTTCCAGATTCTAAAAATGCATCTAATACATCCAAACGTTTGATTAAACGAATTCTTTTTTGACTACTAGAATCTTTGATAGATTCAATCTCTGCTTTTATATCTGCTACTTCTTTTTCTAAATCTACTTCCTCTAACAATTCTTTGATAGCTTCTGCTCCCATACCTACTCTGAAACTACTCCCATATTTTTCATAATAAGCACGGTATTCTTTATCACTAATAGTTTGTTTTTTCTCTAAAGGAGCTGCTCCTGGGTCAAGAATAACATAAGATACAAAGTATAATACTTCCTCTAAATCTCTAGGAGACATATCTAGCACCAATCCCATACGAGATGGTATTCCTTTAAAGAACCAAATGTGAGAGCAAGGAGTAGCTAATTCAATATGTCCCATACGTTCACGACGAACTTTTGAACGAGTTACTTCTACTCCACAACGGTCACAGACAATATTTTTATAACGAAGTCTTTTATATTTTCCACAAGAACATTCAAAGTCTTTTGTTGGACCAAATATTTTTTCACAGAATAATCCATCACGTTCTGGTTTTAAAGTACGATAATTAATTGTTTCTGCTTTTTTAACTTCCCCATAAGACCAAGATCTTATTTTTTCTGGAGAGGCAATTGCTATTTTTAACCCTTCAAAGTTATTTACATCCATTGTTATTCCTCCTCCATCTCATCAAAATCTTCATCAGCTTCTTCTAAATTGTCTTCAAATTCTTCTTCATAGTCATCGATATCATCAGAGTCAGCATCTAAATCATCATCATAACCAACATGACCATCTGCTGTATCTCCTTCGACAACATTTACATCAATTGATTTTGGGGCTTCTACTCTATCCTCAAAACCATCTTTATCATCTTCTTCTAAGTCTTTTAATTCTTGGAAGTTGCCTTCTTTATCTAAAACGGTAATATCAAGTCCTAAAGCCTGGAATTCTTTGATTAATACTCTAAAGCTTTCTGGAATTCCAGATGTTGGAATTGGCTGACCTTTTACTAATGCTTCATATACTTTCACACGACCTACAACGTCATCTGATTTAATCGTAATCATTTCTTGAAGTACATGAGCAGCACCATATGCATAAAGTGCCCAAACTTCCATTTCTCCAAATCTCTGTCCACCAAATTGTGCTTTTCCTCCTAAAGGTTGCTGTGTTACTAGAGAGTATGGTCCAGTTGAACGAGCATGTAATTTATCATCAACCATGTGGTGAAGTTTAATCATATACATAACTCCAACACTAACACGGTTATCAAATGGTTCTCCTGTACGTCCATCATAAAGTTGGAATTTTCCATCTTCTGGCAGATTTGCTTCTTTTAAAGCGTCAATAATTTCAGTTCGACTAGCACCATCAAATACTGGAGTTGCTACATAAATCCCCAATTCTTTGGCTGCCATTCCTAAGTGCATTTCTAGAATCTGCCCAATGTTCATACGGCTTGGTACTCCTAATGGGTTTAACAAAATATCCACTGGTGTTCCATCCTCTAAATATGGCATATCTTCTTCTGGTAAAATAAGGGAAATAACACCTTTGTTTCCATGTCTACCTGCCATTTTATCTCCAACACTAATCTTACGTTTTTGAGCAATATAAACACGTACAATCTTTGATACACCTGCTGGAAGTTCATCTGTATCTTCTTTTGTGAAGATTTTTACATCATGAACAATTCCTTCTCCACCATGTGGAACACGTAAAGAGGTATCTCTTACTTCTCTTGTTTTTTCTCCAAAAATTGCATGTAACAATTTTTCTTCACTTGTTAATTCTGCCATTCCTTTTGGAGTTACTTTTCCAACTAAAATATCATCATCTTTTACTTCAGTACCAATTCTAACAATACCATTATCATCCAAGTTTTTACGTGCTTCTTCACTCACGTTTGGAATATCTCTTGTAAATTCCTCTGGTCCTAGTTTAGTATCACGACATTCAATTTGATAATCTTCAATATGAATTGATGTATAGACATCATCTTTTACAAGTCTTTCATTTAAAATAACAGCATCTTCATAGTTATATCCATTGTAGTTCATAAATGCTACTACAACATTTCTTCCAAGTGCCATTTCTCCTTTTTCTGTAGATGGACCATCAGCAATCACTTCTCCACGTTCTACTTTATCGCCAAGTTTTACGATTGGAACTTGATGATAACAAGTACCTGCATTGCTTCTTTCAAATCCATTTAAATAATAAGTATCCATTCCACCCATTGTTTTTACAATGATTTTTTTAGAGTCAACATAGTCTACTGTTCCTGTCGCTTTTGCAATCACAACGGCTCCTGAGTCTCTTGCGGCGATTGCTTCTACCCCTGTTCCAACAAGTGGTGCTTCTGCTTTTAATAGTGGGATTGCCTGACGTTGCATGTTAGCCCCCATCAACGCTCTTTTTCCATCATCATGTTCAAGGAATGGAATTCCTTGAGTGGTAATAGAAACAACTTGTTGTGGAGAGACATCAATATAATCTACTTGTTCAGAATTTACAATTAAGTTTTCTCCACGATAACGTACTGGTACACGTTCTGGAACGATTACATTTTCATCATCTACTTTTACTGTAGCTTGTGAAATATAATGCTCTAGTTCTTCATCAGCTGTCATGTAAACAATTTCATCTGTCAAATGTTTGTTTTCCACTTTACGATATGGAGTCATAATAAATCCATAATCATTTACTCTCGCATAGCTAGCTAGAGAGGTAATAAGTCCAATGTTCGGTCCTTCTGGAGATTCAATCGGACAAAGTCTACCATAGTGCGATGGATTAACGTCACGAACTTCCATTCCAGCGCGATCTCTAGAAAGTCCTCCAGGTCCTAAGCTTGATAAACGACGTTTGTTTGTAAGCTCCGCTACTGGATTTGTTTGGTCCATGAATTGCGATAACTGACTACTTCCAAAGAATTCTTTGATGGAAGCAGTTAATGGTCTAATATTAATTAATGATTTTGGAGTTACTTCTGTAATTTCTTGAGTTGACATTCTATCTCTGATAACTCTTTCAATACGGCTAATACCAATCCTAAATTGATTTTGTAATAATTCTCCTACTTGACGTACACGACGATTTGAGAGATGGTCAATTTCATCAAATGAACCAATTCCTTCAAGTAGATTTAAATAATAGGATACAGAAGCATATACATCTGAAATTGTTAAACGTTTAACAGTAGCCTCTTGGTCATTTCCAATAATTTTAACAACTTTTTCTGGATTTTTCTTAGAAAATACCTTTACGATTTGTACTTTATTATAATTGTCTAAATCTGTATTTACTAAAACTTCTTTTATTCCATAGCCCTGAGCCATAATTGGCTTTAAAGTTTCTAATATTTCTTTTGTAATAACAGTTCCTTTTTCTACGACAATATCTTTTCCAGATTTGATGGTCTCTGCCAATGTACAACCAAGTAAACGGTCTAGTACATTTAATTTTCTATTAAATTTATAACGTCCAACTTTTGCTAAATCATAGCGAAATGCATCAAAAAATCTAGAAACAAGTTGATTCTTCGCACTATCTAGAGTAGATGGTTCTCCTGGTCTTAATTTAGAATGAATATCGATAAGTGCTTCATCTGTATTTTTGTTAGCATCTTTTTCAATCGTTCTAGTTAAATAGTCATCTTCTCCAAATAAATCATAAATATCTTCGTCATTAGAAAGTCCTAAAGCACGAAGTAATGTTGTAATTGGTACTTTTCTAGTACGGTCAATACGAACATAAATAACATCTCTTGCATCTGTTTCGTATTCTAACCAAGTACCTCTGGTTGGGATAATTTGTGAAGTGATAACAAGTTTTCCATTCTTTTTATCAACTTCTTTTCCAAAATAAACACTAGGGGAACGAACCAATTGTGAAACAATAACACGTTCTGCTCCATTGATAATGAATGTTCCACTATCAGTCATAATCGGCATATCACCAAGATAAATATCTTGTTCTTTTACCTCTCCTGTTTCTCCATTAAATAATCTTGCTGCTACTTTTAAAGGCGCTGCATACGTTGCATATCTTTCTTTGCATCCTTTAATTGAATATCTTGGTGATTCAAAAGAGTATTCTCCGAATTCAAGCGATAAATTTCCAGTAAAACTTTCTACTGGAAAAATGTCATCAAATACTTCTTTAATTCCTTCTGTCATAAACCAGTCATATGACTTCTTTTGAATTTCTAATAAGTTTTCAAGTTCTATTGCATTTTTTGTTTTTGCGTAATTACGTCTTTCACGATGATCACCATATTTTTTAACTGTATAAGCCACTCTTTTCACCCCTATAACCTATATTGACTATGCATGTACGCACGAAAAAACAGTACATGCCACCAATTTAAAATTTTATCAAAAATATATAATTCTGTCAACGCTTCCGAGCACAAATTACACAAAAACCTTTATTTTTTGTAATTAGCTCAGCGTTATATTTTTTATTTAAATCCCTTATTGTTGTTTTTGCTCCTTGGTCTTTATGAATCACAAGCCAGAGTTCCCCTTTCTCTTTCAAGTAATCATAAGCATCCATTAACACTTTATACAATATTTCTTTTCCTACACGAATTGGTGGATTTGTAATAATAAAATCGTATTCTTTTTTTATATTTTCATAAATATTACTTTCAAATATATTTACTTCTACATTATTTTTTAAAGCATTTTCTAAAGCTAACGAAATACTTCGTTTGTTGATATCGACCATGTCAACTTTACAAAAATATTTTTTTTTCAAAAATATTCCTATTGGCCCATATCCACAACCGAAATCAAGAACTTCTCCTTTTATATACTCTGGTAAACTTTCTAATAATGTTCTCGTTCCAAAATCTAAACCTCTTTTAGAAAAAACTCCGTTATCTGTCGTAAAAACAAATGATAACCCTGCTATATTTACTTGGTGGTCTTTTTTCTTCATTTTTATATTTTCATCATTTGAAAAATAATAAGACATAATAACTCCCCTCTATATGGCGAAAGCCCATACTAAATTAGTATAGGCTAAAACCGTTTATCATTGTAATTATTTTAATTCGATAGTAGCGCCTGCTTCTTCGAATTTAGCTTTTAATTCATTAGCTTCATCAGCAGTAGCTTTTTCTTTTACAACTCCACCATTATCAGCTAAATCTTTAGCTTCTTTTAATCCTAGACCAGTAATGTCACGAACTAATTTGATAACAGCAATTTTGTTAGCACCAGCACTTGCAAGAACTACATCTACAGCACTTGGTCCTTCTTCAGCAGCAGCACCAGCTGGAGCAGCAGCAACTGCAACTGCACTTGGGTCTACACCAAATTCTTCTTTCATTAAATCTACTACTTCTTTAATTTCTAAAAGAGTCATTTCTTTTAGTGAATCAATAATTTCTTTTGCGCTTAATTTTGCCATTTTATATTCCTCCTTTTAAATTATTTTTCTTCTAAATTCTTGCTATGTAAATCTAAGCAGATTGAGAAATCTCTTGGGATTGCTAATAATCCGCTTGCAAACATAGCAAGTAAATCTTCTCTTGATGGAATCGCTGCAAGTTTTTTTAACATTGCCTCATCAGCAACTTCTCCATCTACAATTCCAACCTTTAATACTAAAGCTGGATGTTCTTTTGCATAGTCATTAAGTACTTTGATTGGAGCTATTGCATCTGTTCCAAAAGCAATGGCTTTTGGTCCAATTAACTCTTCATCCAAGCTAGTAATTTTAAGAGCATCTAAGGCACGACGTGCCAAAGTATTCTTATAAATTTTAAAATCTGAACCTGATTCTCTAAGTTTTCTTCTTAACTCATTTGTTTCAGTTACTGTAAGTCCATGATATTCAAAGAATACAACACTTGATGATTCTTTTACCCTATCACTAATTTCATTAATGATTTCTTGTTTTTGATCCAAGATTTTTTGATTTGCCATATTACACCTCCTTATTTTTTTGTGTAATACCGTATAAAAAGAGTCTACATTTTACCGTAAGACTCTTTTTGTTTAAAAAACTTCCTCGGTAGGAAATATTAAGCTTTTAAAAGCTCCTACTGTCTACGGTATTTATTCTTTTTTCAAAAGCGACTATAGTATAACATAGTTATTACTAAAAGTCAAAATTATTTGTATCAATTTTAATTCCAGGCCCCATTGTTGACGAAACTGATATATTTTTAATATAAGTTCCTTTTACAACTGATGGTTTTGTCTTTATAATTAATGATACAAAAGCATTTAAATTTTCTACTAATTTTTGAGTATCAAATGAAGTTTTACCAATAATAACATGTACATTACCATAACTATCAGTACGATATTCTACACGTCCTTTTTTTACATCTTCTACTGCTTTTGCTACATCCATAGTAACAGTACCTGTTTTAGGGTTTGGCATTAAACCTTTAGGTCCTAAAACACGTCCTAATTTACCAAGAGCTGGCATCATATCTGGAGTGGCAATCATAGTATCAAAATCGAACCAATTTTCTTTTTCGATTTTTGTAATCATGTCCATATCTCCGACATAATCAGCACCCGCAGCTTCTGCTGCTTTTGCTTGTTCTCCTTTTGCAATTACCAATACTTTTTTTGTTTTCCCTGTTCCGTTTGGTAATACAGTTGCTCCTCTTAATTGTTGGTCAGCTTTTTTTGTATCTAGATTTAGACGGATTGCTAATTCTACAGAACCATCAAATTTAGTTACAGCAGTTTCTTTTACTAATTTAATTGCTTCCTCTTTTGTATAAAGTTTGTTCTTTTCTACTTTTTTAGCAGCTTCTACATACTTTTTACTTTTTTTCATTTTTTTACCTCCTTATGTGGTATATGCGGACTAGTTTCCTCCCACATAGGTATTCCCTATGTATATTATTCTATTATTATCCTTCGATTTTAACGCCCATGTTGATGGCAGTACCTTCAACAATTTTAATTGCTTCTTCTACTGAATAGCAATTAAGGTCTGGCAATTTAATCTCTGCAATTTCTTTAATTTGACTATTTGTTAATGTTGCAACAGTTTCTTTTGAGCCTTTTGCAGAACCTGATTTCAATTTTGCATATTTCTTAATTAAGAAAGCGGCTGGTGGAGTTTTAATTACAAAGTCAAATGTTCTATCTTCATAAATAGAAATTTCAACTGGTAAAATATCTCCCATTTTATCTCTTGTTGCATCGTTATATTTTGTACAGAATTCCTGTAAATTAATTCCAGCTGGTCCTAATACAGTTCCTACTGGTGGAGCTGGAGTAGCTTTCCCTGCTGGGATTTGCAATTTAACAACTTTTGTTACGTTCTTTTTTGCCACGAAAAACACCTCCTATATTTTTTTCGCGAGTGGTCATAATGATATCCGCATTTTAATCTCCCACTTGTTTTATCTATATGAATCAATCAATATAGCCATTCCATAATAGCACAGTTTTTTCTTTTTGTAAACTATGCTTGTTCAATTTCTGATAGTTCTAACTCTACAATCGTTTCTTGTCCAAATAAATCTAGAACTACTTCAATTGTACTATTTCCTGTCTCCAAATTTTTTACTTTTCCATACATATTAGCAAAAGGTCCCCCTATTACTTTAATCGTATCGCCTACTTTTAGTCCTTCGCCAATCTCTAGACGACTCATACCCATATTATTTAAAATATTGTCAACTTCTGCTGGAGTAAGTGGAAATGGTTTAGCACCTTTTCCAGAAGAACCAATAAATCCTGTCACTCCTGGAGTATTTCTAACGATAAACCAAGCTTCATCTGTCATTATCATTTCTACTAAAATGTATCCTGGAAACATCTTCTTTTTCTTTTCTTTTTCTACCCCTGTTTTTTTGTCTTTTTCTACAACTGTTTCTTCTGGAACTACAACTCTAAAAATATAATCTTCCAGTCCCATTGAACTTGCACGCATCTCTAATTTTTCTTTTACTTTATTCTCATGTCCAGAATAAGTATTAACAACATACCATTCTTTTTGCATTAACTAAAAAGTGTCCTTATACTAGCGAAAATAAAATCTGTTAATCCAAAAAATAATCCGAATACAAGAATAAATGAGATTGTTGCAATAGAATATGTTAACATTTCTTTTTTGTTAGGCCATCTTACTTTGCCCATTTCTTTTTTGACACCAATGAAAAATCTAGCTATTTTTTTCATATCTTCACCTACTTTTTAATTTTATGTTTTTTACCATTAAAAAAACACTTCTTTGTGTCTATAAATAGGATAACAAAGAAATGCTTTATTGTCAATCATTTTATTGATATTTTTCTTTATAGTTAGCCCCTGCGAAATAAATAAGTGGAATTAAAACTGGCATAAAATATCTAGCATGGACTTCGACTAAAAGCGTTGCCACAAATAAACCAAACCCAAATATGGCAAACATTCCATACTCGTTCATATCTTTTCTATACTTAAGTAAGTACCAGGCATTTTTGACATTTAATATTAAAATCCATAATAAATAATAATACATATACATTTTTATCAAAACTTCTAACCATTTTGGAATTTGATGCAAAATAGAAAAGGTCACATCTTCATAAGTATAATTTACTAAATGAGAACCTAAAGCCAATGATTTTCTTGCTAGAAACTGAATGTTATTGATTCCATAAGATTGATAACGTTCTATTGCTAGTGAAAGAACTTCTTTATGAGCTTTATCTATTCCCTTTTCATCAACTATTTTTCTAAAAAGTTCTGAATCTTCACGATTCCATCTTCCTTTACTCTTAATATTAGAACCAACAAAAATACTCCAACCTGACTGATTTCCACTAAAGTCAACTTGTATTTGTTTTTTTGTATAGCTTAAGGATAATTTATTTACTCCAAAAAAGAAAAGCGAAATAATTCCAAAACTGATAAGAATCTTTTTCCACGGATATTTTCGGATTCCTAAACTCGCATAGTAAATGGCTATCGCAATGAAAAATATAATAATAACAGGTCTAAAGTTATTTGTAATTCCCATTAAAATTCCTGTAATAATACTATACAAAATATATTTATTTTTAACATCAATTTTGGTAAACACATAAAATAAAATCATAAGTAAAGCATTCACAACAGTGACAGGACAGCATTTGGTAAGCCAAAAGATGCTAAAAGGATTATATAAATATAATAATAAAATATAATTTTTAAATGGTTTATCTTTTACTGTTTTATATAAAAAATAAACCCCAAACATTTCAAAAAGGAAATTAACAAAAACAACGACAACATAAGAATTACCTAAAAATTGAAATGCATTTCCCAATAAAACAATATAAAAATATAAATATGGAAACATAGCAATATACTCATTGGATAATGGTAAATTTTTTGAATAATTGACTGCACTTCCATAGAAAAATTCGTAATCAGACTCTAGATTTCCATAGTTTAGAAATAAAAGAATAATACGAAGAACGATTGGAATCAGTAACAATAAAAATAACTTCCATTTCTTATTCAATACTATTTTTTTACGAAATAGCATAAAAACAACAATTGGAATAATTCCAATGCTATAAACAATGGAAAACCGCCAAGCATTCATTAACCCTAATCCAATGATAAAAATAAAATAACAGATAAGAAAAAATAAAGAATAATTTTTTTTCAAAAACGTTTTCATAAAGTCTCTACCTTTCTTTCAAAAATATAACATAATTTAAACAAAATCACAAGAAAAGATGGCAATCTTTGCCATCATTAATATTTTCTAAAACGATTGGTAAATGTGCCACCAACAGCTGGTGCATTCAACATAATTCTTGGATTGAACATATTTGGTTCAAATTTTGTATACCAATCTCTAAATGCATAGTCAGTTCCATAATGACCATTTGCTAACGTAAAATGCACATGTTGACCAGTGGAGCATTCATCCCATGTTTCTCTATATGGATTTCCTCCCATTGTACCAACTTGCGTATCCATAGTCACAATTTGATTCATCTCTACTGTTATGGTTCTTAAATGAAGATACATACTAGTATATTTTTTTCCATTAATATTATGAATAATCATAACTTCATTTCCGCCACATTTCCATTCTCTTACAATTCCAGCAACTCTTCCTGGAGCAGAAGCGTAAACTGGAACTGCATCCCCAGATTGAGTCATGTCAATTCCTCCATGCAAATCGCATTTATATACATTCTTCATTTCTCCTGTTTCTTTATCTTTTTGTTTAATCCAATAACATCTACTTCCGAATTCACTTGTTACTTTACCACTAATGATAGGTCTATAAAATGCGGTTCCTGCTGGCAAAATCTGTGTTCTATTTGTACATGCATCAATTGTTTCATTTTCTCCACAGCCCATTTTTTCATAAAATTGAATGGTTGTTTTTTGAAGTGCAATCGCTTCTTCTATCGAAATTCCTGCTTCTGATGTACTATTTAATTCTTCCCCTAATTTTGCTTTTTGAGTTGCAAGCTCTATTTGAGCTTTTTTCAAATCTTCTTGTTTTTGCTCTATTTCCTTTTCTTTCTTCTTGTTGTTTTCAATTAATGTATTATATTCATCCACTAATTCCTCATTATAAGAAGACAACTGTTCTGATATAGCCATGCGATAAATGAAATCTGTAAAATCCTTGGCACCAAAAGCGTATTCTAAGTAAGCAGATTCTCCATTGGATATTTGTAAAAAATTTAATATTTCTTTGATTTCTTTATCCTTTATTTCAATATCTTTTTCTGCTTGTGTAATTTCACTTTGTAGCTTTATCATTTCATCACTCAAACGATTAATCGTATTTGTATTTTCTGTTATTGAACTCGTTATACGGTCAATTTCTTCTTGTGTTAACTTTTTCTTTTCTTGGTTTTCATTCAACTCTTTTTCGTAATCGGCCAATGCTTGACGCATATCTGCAAGCGTTTGTGAATTTTCTGCTTTTGCCTGCATACTAGGGAAAAATAGTCCTGGTAATATAATTGCTAATACTAAAGTGATATTACATATTTTTTCAAATTTTTTCAACATCTTCTCACCTACTCTTCTCTTAAGGCTTTTCTTATTTCTTTATAGTTTGGACAGTATTTTGATACAAGTGTCCAAAAATCTTTAGAATGATTAAAATGTCTAAAGTGGGACAGTTCATGGATGATTACATAATCTAGTTTAGTACTATCATATTCCATTAATCTACTATTTAATGTAACTGAATTATCTTTGATATTACAAACTCCCCACCTTGTTTTCATCGTCCTAATTTTTAATTTTGGCTTAGGAATAGATTCTTCAAATTGTTCATACCAAAACATCAAATGTTCTTCAAATAATTTCTTCATTTCTGATTTGTACCATAATTCCAATTTTCTTTTGGTTGGAGTAAATATTTTATTTCCAGAAATTTCTATACTATCTATTCCAGACACAATAATTATATCATACTTTGTTCCTAAAATATAAAAGTTCTCTTTTTTATCATCTTCTTTTTGACATTTTATTAGCATCTTTTTTAAAGCCTCGACGTTTTCTTTTAATAACTTTTCGATTTGCCTTTCTGATACCCATCTATTTGTAGTAACAGATATAATTTTTCCACTTTTTACCCGAATATAAGTATTCTTGTTTTTTTTTCTAATAATCTCTACAGGATATACATTCTCCTCTATTTTGAACTCCATATATTTGTAAAACTCCTGTTTCCATTTAAATAAGCATGACGATAACACTTCATTAATGTTTGATGTAAAGTATTCGCAAATATAATACTTTTATCATCTGATTTATATTGATAAAGAGCATTCATTTTTTTTAATACAATCGCACTCATTGTAAAATCATGAATTTCTTTTGATTCTGGGAACTCTTTTAGATGGTCCAAATAATTTCCAAATGCCATCCATTTTTCATATTCTTCACTATAATGTTCTGTTCTTCGGTATAAGATTGAAAAAAAGAATGGCAAAAATAGAATTGGTAAAACAGTACTATATCCAGTAAATAAATGATATCCACCTATAAAATTAACAATCAATAATAATATTCCAAAATTTTTTGCTAGTTTTACCATTGCATAACCTTTTTTTTCATCAAAAAATCTTTTTTTAGAAGATTCACGACGTAACACATTTTTCCACAAATCAAATTGAAATAAAAATTCTGAATCACCTTTTTTAGTTCCACAAAATATAGCCATTTCTTTCAAAGAAAATTCGCCCATCTTTCCTATCGACATTAAGAAATCTTGAATTACTACTTCAGAACGACTAAGTTTAATTCTTCCTGGTGCATTCACAATTTTAAAGTGATAATCTTCTTCATAAAACTTCAATTCCAAAGCTCCTTTTTTTATCAAACTTAATATTACAGTCGTAAAAACTTGTGGTTCAATTTTACGATATAATAAAATCGATAATTCTCCGGCATCCAAATCACTTGGAAGTTCCTCATAATATTTCTGATAAAAATGATTTGGATGTGGCTTATAATTATGATTGTATAAATAAATAATTAAAGTCATCACTCCAATATACCATATAATTAATAAAAAATAATAGAGAAAAGTTAAAATTTCCATTGTTTCACTTCCTTTTATTCAAATTCTATCACATGTTTTATATCGTTGTCATCATTTTGGATTAATTTTAAAGTTGAGGATGGTTTAATCGTAATATCTGATAATTTGTTTAGTTCTATCCATTCAAACATTTGACTATTATTATCTTTACAAACAAACTTTTCATCATTGATTTTACCATCATATATTGTTTTATAACAAAAACAATATTGCATTATGTTCTTATTTTTAAGTTTTAAAAAATGTTCTTGAATAGAACAAAGTTTAAATTCCAAGTTAAGTTCAAGTTCTTCTAAAATTTTCCTTTTTATCGCATCTAAACTACTCTCATTCATTTCTATTCTTCCACCAGGCAACATATAAAAGTCCCTATCTTGTATCTTAAATAATAACACTTTTGTTTTATCTTTACTATATATGATAGATGAAACTCTTGCATTAAATCTATTATTATCTATTGTATAATCTAAATCCATTTGAATTTTTTTTAAATTATACTTATCCATTATTATCCCTCTTGCTTTCTTCTAAATTTTAATAAATCATCTGTTGCATTAATCCAATCTTGCATTGTCATAATATGTCTTTCTTTGGCTTCATCTTCAGCAAATACTAAAAACATATTTGTTAAATCATTTAACTTATTTAGTTCTTCCTCATTCAAATAATTTTTAGCAATAGATACATCATATTTATATATTAGCCCATCAGGACTATTCTTCCAATTCGTAAGTCCCATGTGTTCATGATTACTGTTCGCTCTCTCATAAATAAGTTCTGCGGCAGTATGACCAGATATTGCAAAATGAAGTTTATTTTGCACAATTTTAAAGAAAGTATAAGCTGTTTCAGATTTAGGATTATAATCCGTTGATGTTACAATAAATAAATCTGTTATTTTTTGATATGACATTCTTTCACTTACCCTAATTGTTTTAATTCTTTCAAGTAATTCATCAAAGTATTTCATATCATATTTATTGCCTTTTATAAATCTTTCATCATTTAAAACAAAGCCTTTAGTCATATATTCTTTTAGTATTTTAGTTGCCCATATTCTAAATTCTGTTGCTTTTTTAGAATTAATTCTGTATCCAACAGCAATTATGGCATCAAGATTATACATATTAATTTCTGTTGTTTGCGTTTTTCCTTCTATGGCACCATGGATAGTGGTATTTTCCATTTTGGAAATAACCATATTTGCTTCTAGCTCTTTTTCATCAAATATATTTTTTAAATGTTTCGATATGGCAGAGATACCAACTTCAAACACTTTTGACATTCCTTTTTGAGATAGCCATAATGTTTCATCTTTATATATTGCATCAACAATAATATTTCCCTCTTTATTTTTATAAATTAATAAATTATCTTTCTCTTCTAAATTGTTCATTTTTCACCTCTTTTTCTTTTGTTTTCATCAAACATATAAAAATTTATTTCTAACAAATCGTCATTTTATGAAGTTCCAGCTATGGTTACCTTTATATCTCCATGTCCAAATTGATATTTGTAGAATCTTGTCGATTGTTATTTATGGCTTCCTTATCTTCCCTTTCATTTTAGCATACTTTCTTAAAAGAAAAAAGATGATTTCACACCTTTTCTCATAACTATTTTAGTTTTTTATTGATTTCATGCAAGGTTTTCAAAACATAAGCAAGCCATTTTAAGAAGACTTCTGTTAAGTAACCTATTAGTAGTAAGAAAATCACAAAAATGATTGCAGGTATCAAAAAAAGTGGTTCCTCTTCTGAAATTGCAAGAATCAAATATGATACTCCAATAATCATCGCACTTACTATAAATAATATTCTAACAAATGTTCCATATCCAAGTAAAAAATTATAATTTTTTCTAATTCCAATTGTATCATCTCTTTGAAATGCACGTTTCATCGCTTCTTCTTTGAGTTGTTTTCGAGCTTCTTTTTCAAGTCGCATCGCTTCCTCATAAGAATCATCTACTTCGTAATCATCATCTTCATCCCAATCGTCATCTTCTAATTCTGTTTCTTCTAACTCTTCTATTTCTTCTTGTACTATTTCTTTTTTCTTTGCCATTCTTGTACCTCCCAATTATGATTTCATTATATCATACCCAAAAGAAAAGAAGCAACTTTTTTGCCTCTTTAAATAAACAATGTAGAAATAATTAATACAAGCATAATGACTACAAAAATGCTTAATAAGAATTTCCAAATATATTTTAACCAATCTTTATAAGATACTTCCAAATAGGTTAATCCTGATATCAAAATTACACTAGATGGGAACACCATCATTGCAAGTCCATACATTGATTGCAGTGCAAGTCCTACAACTGGTAGAGTTGCTGCATCATATTTGCTTGCTAATAAAGGTCTTGTCTCCCCTACTAAGTAATAGAAATCATTATAGAAGAATCCTCCTATAAAAGATAAAACTGATGTAATAAAGAAGTTGAATGATTTGGTTAAATTTAATAAATAGTTAGTAATTGTTGCAAACATATTTCCTGATTGATTTGTTAAAATAACAGCGAAGAAAATACTACAAATACTTGCATAGAATGCAACTTTTGTCATTCTTTTCGCACCTTTAAAGAATCCATCTAAAATTTCATCAAATTTTAAACTGTAAATCCATCCAATCAATAAACTAGAAATAATTAATACAACAGTTAATTCGTAATATGACCAATATCCAAATTGAGATAGTCCTCCAAGTAAATTTGAAACCAAAGGATAATCTCCAATCTTGATTTCCATAAGTGAAGTATAAATATCTTGGAAGAAAGTGACTTTTAGTCCATAGTACCAATTAAACATCATCACCAATGATAAAACGATTGCTAGTGAAAGAATGATAATCATAGGTGCTACACTTTTATTATTCTGATATTTCTCTTGGAAAAATAAAATTTTTGGTTCTTCCTTTTCTTCTTTTGCAATCACTTCTTCTTTTTTCTTAGAAGCTTTTGTTTCTTTCTTTTCTACTTTCTTTTCTTTTTTCTTTGCCATCGCCAAATCAACTCTTGCATATTTTGTTACAAAAAGAATTAATAAGGTTACAAGCATAACAAGTAGAATAATTTTTGTAAACATTAAATTGTTCACATCTAGTTCTAGATAAGTATTAATATATCCACTTACATTAAACCCATAAGTACTTCCAGTTAATCCTACTAGAATTGCTCCTACTGTTGCAGCTAATGCTGTTGTTTTTCTCATTCCCATAACAAGGATAACCGTGATAAAGAATGGTACTAATATAAATAATGGAAAACTTAAAGCTGTTAAAGATGCTAAAAGTGCAAATCCACCAATTACAAGTGATAGAAATAATGTCTCATTTCCTTTCCAATAATTTGCAACTCGTTTTACAAAAGGAACATAAGCACCTGTTCTATTTAATACTCCATAAAGACCACCAATCCCTAAAAATACAAGTCCATATTGTAAAAAAGTTCCAATCGTTAATAATGGTAAACGAAACAAATGGAAAATTCCTACTGGACTAGTTGTCCCTTCTACATAAGTGCCACTTGTTGATGTTCCAACTGGAATAATCCAACTAAGTGCAACTAACACTACAAAGAAAATCGCAAGTGTTTTCAATAAGTTATGTTTTTTCATTTTTTTAACCTCCACGTACATTATATCAAAATCATAGAAAATAGAAAAGTTTTTGGAAATTTTTTATCATTTTTTCAAAATTTTTTCACATCATTGACAAAATAGTGTCAATTTCTTTATAATAAATAAAACGAACTATCATATGATTATATTAGAAGTTCTTGGAAAGGTATTGTTATATGAAATGGACTAGAAAAGAGAATTTATTCCCCTTTACAGAAAATAACAAGCGTTATCATACGTTAGATTATTTTTACAAAAAAGAATTTCATTCAAAAATTTTTAAAGTCAGTTTAAATGCTGGTTTTACTTGTCCAAATATTGATGGAACAGTTGGTACTGGAGGATGCATTTATTGTTCCCATTTAGGAAGTGGAGACTTTGCTGGAAATGAACAAGATGATTTAATCACTCAATTTGAACAGGTTAAAAATACAGTTTGTAAGAAATGGCCAAACAGTAAGTACATTGGATATTTTCAAGCACATACCAATACTTATGCAGATATTGATACATTAAAAGAAAAGTATGAATCAATTTTAAAGTTAAAAAATGTTGTTGGACTTTCTATCGCTACAAGAGCTGACGCCATCACGGAGGAATGCCTCACTTATTTAGAAGAACTATCAAAGAGAACGTTTTTAACGGTTGAATTAGGACTCCAAACCATTCATGAAGAAACTTCAAAATTAATTAATCGTTGTCATACTTTAGAATGCTTTGAACATATGGTTTTTGAACTTCGTAAGCGAAACATCAATGTTGTTGTTCATATCATGAATGGCTTACCTAATGAAACCAAAGAAATGATGCTAGATACGATTCGTTATTTAAATAAACTAGATATCAATGGAATTAAAATTCATATGCTACATGTTTTAAAAAACACCAAATTAGGACAACTCTATCTAGAAAATCCGTTCCCTATTTTAACGAAAGAAGAATATGTAGATATTGTTTGTGACCAGCTAGAACTTTTAAGACCAGATATTGTCATTCATAGAATTACAGGAGACCCCAAAAAGGAAGACTTGATTTCTCCTGATTGGTTGTTAAAAAAATTCGACGTTTTAAATTCTATTGATAAAGAATTGGTGCGAAGAAATACCTACCAAGGTTTTGGACTATCTTCTGACAATTTTAGAAAAAAAATAATATCAGAAAATCTACGCAGTCATGACCATGTATATAGTTTTGATACCTCTTTAAAAACACTTCAATTTTTATGTCTGTTAACACCAAAAGGGGTTTTAAAAACAGCTGATGATACAAATATTTATGATTTACAAAATGATGAAAAAGGAAAGCTAAGTTTTATCTACTGTAATGAACCAAAATTATTATGTAGAAATAACATTACGATTTGGTTATCCTTGCTCAATTCTAAAGGTATCATTCTAATTGAAAGCAGTCATCCAAACAAATTTTATAAGGAAATAGGAGAAGAGATATTTTTCTTAGATACTTATTTTTACATTATCAAAAAGAATTAAGATTCTAATAAGTTTCTTAATTCTTTTTCTGTTAATTTTGATAAAATGATTTGGTCTCTCTCTTCCCCTTCAATCACTTGTTCACTTAAATTTTTCTTTTTATTTTGAAGTTCTACTATTTTTTCTTCTATTGTTCCTTTTGCAACTAATTTAATCACTTCTACAACATTTTTTTGACCAATTCTATGACTTCTATCTGTCGCCTGATTTTCCACTTGTGGATTCCACCAAGGGTCAACATGAATGACAATATCAGCACTTGTTAAATTAAGTCCAGTTCCTCCTGCTTTTAAAGAAATTAAAAATACACTGGTTTCATCAACATTAAATGCATTTGCCATTTCCATTCTTCTTTTTGAAGGAGTACTTCCATCTAAATAATAATAAGAGATATTTTCTTGGTCTAGTTCTTGTCTAATTAGACTTAAAGCAGATGAAAACTGAGAAAAAACTAATATCTTATGGCCATTTGAGATAGAACCTTTTAAAATTTCTAGTAACGTTTTTAATTTGCTACTGACCTTAGTTTCTTGTTCTAAAATTAATCTTGGGTCAATACAAATCTCTCTCAGTTTGGTTAACAAGGACAAAATTAAAATTTGACTTTTCATAAAGCCTTCTTTTTGAATTGTTTCCTCAATCAATTCTTTTGTTTTCATTTGCTCTCCAATATATAGTTTCTTTTCATATTCATCTAATTCTACTAATACTTGATTTTCTAATTTTTCAGGCAAATCTTTTAAAACATCTTTTTTCTTTCTTCTTAAAATAAAAGGGGCAATTTGCTTATTTAATTCATATAAAAGTTCTGGATTTTCTTCTATTTCTCTTATATTATAATGTTTTTTAAATTTTGATAAATTGGAAAGATATCCAGGCATAATAAAATCGAAAATACTCCATAGTTCTAAAATCGAGTTTTCAATTGGTGTTCCTGTTAACGCAAATTTAATGTCTGCATAAATTTCTTTGCAAGCTTTGGTAACTTCTGTATTTAGATTTTTAATATTTTGTGCTTCATCAATAATGCAAGTGTCAAAATGAATTTCTTTATAACTATCAATATCTTGTCTTAGTAATCCATAAGAAGTAATAAGTACTTGATACTCTTTTTTTAATAATTCCATTCGTCTTTGTTTGGTTCCATTTACAAGTAAAATAGAAATATTCTTTTCAAATTTTTGGAATTCATTTTCCCAGTTATAAATCAAGGAAGTTGGTACAACAATTAAGAATTTAGCGTCTTTATTTCTCTTTAATTTTGACTTAATATACATAATTGTTTGAATCGATTTCCCGAGTCCCATTTCGTCTGCTAAGATTCCTCCAAATCCACAAGCTGAAATTGTACTTAACCATTTTACACCGGTTTCTTGATAATCTC
This sequence comes from Bacilli bacterium, assembly GCA_022798795.1. Taxonomy (GTDB): domain Bacteria; phylum Bacillota_I; class Bacilli_A; order RF39; family UBA660; genus MGBC102946. The sequence goes on along the minus strand of JAAWNF010000011.1, from coordinate 5,700 downwards.
TTAAAATATCTAAGTCAGATTTTGACAGATTAATTTCTGCATTTTTATATTGGCTAAAATTATGAATCAGTTCTTCAAAATCGTTATCTAGTTTTACAAAATCTAATTGTGCTTCTTCTACTAATCTTTCTATTTGTAAACTTTTATATTTTGAGATTTCAATTTGTTCTTTTCCTAATTCTTCTTTTCTTATTTCTAATTCATCGATAAGATTTCCCATTTTTTCTAAATCTTTATTTTCTTCTAAATTCATGTAATTGCCATTTTTTAGACGATAATATTTTTTCTTCATTCTCACTGCATCTAAAAGATTAGAAATTTCTTTTTTATCAATTCCATCGATACTAAATTGATAGGACAAAATGTTATCTCTACCAATTCCAAATTGACTTTCTACTCTAGTTTTCTTAATAATTTTGATGTCTTTTAAATCTTTGGAAACATAAACTTCATAGTGTTCTGTTAAGGCTTTTAATCCAGTTTCTAAAAACGTTACAATGTCATCTTCCAAAGAAAGTTCAAATACTTGTTTTTTTTCATTGAATATAAAATGGTGATGGATAAGTTCTTCTATCCATTCTTGCTCCTGATTTTTATCTTTCATAACATAGATTGGTGCTTCCTCAAATAAATCCCATTCATAGTTTGAAATAAAAAGTTTAAGATGGGCTTCTATGATATTTCTTTTCTTTTCAAAGAAATATTTGACATTTGGTTTTTCTAAAATAAATTTTTCTTCTACTTCCCCACTCATTTTGATATTAGAATTAATACCATAAATTTTAGGCAAGATTGTACTTGAGAAATCTTTATATTCTTCTTTTTTAAATAATAGTTGTTGTTTATGATTGGTAACAATCAGTTTTAAAAAGCTTGCACTTTCAGAATCGATATGATAACAAGCATTTTCATCTATAAAATATTCATAGTCTTCTGTTAATGGTTTTATTTTTTCGTAGTGAAATACAACACGTAAGTCCCCATTTATTTCATCCATATTGGTTTTAAATGGATAATCTGCTTGTATCTGTGAATAGGAACGAGTATGATATCCTTCTTCTATTTTAAACGGATGATTTTCTAATAGTTTTAAAAATTCTTTTAAAGATTTTCCTGATAGTACAATTGAAGTGACTTTATTGGTACCATAATATCCATAATAACTTCTATTGATGGTTTGACTATCTACATAAAATTTTAAAAAATCGACAATTTTCTCATCCTCTTTTGAAAAAAAATAATCTTCAGGGGAATAGAGAAACGATTTTCCAAATTCTATTTTTTCATTTCCTTCTGGATAATTATTTAAAAATTCTTCTAATTGCTTTTTTAAAACATATTTTTTATCTTGTCCTATTTTTATAATTAGTTCATATTCAAATTTATTTCGGAAACTAGAAGGTCTTAAAAGAATTTCCATTTCAAGTTGTTTCTTTTTCTTTTTTAAAGTCATTTTGGAAAATAAGTAGCGATTAAATTCTTCATCATAGCGATTTTTTAGAACACTTAATCCTTGGTCTACCAATTCTTCGTTTGTTAAAAAATACATGATGACAAGGGCTACATGGGGACAATATTCTAGTGCATCAAAATGAGAACAATCACATCTTACTTCTTTTACGTTTTTATCTGCATCTACAAACAAAGTAATTAAATGTTTGTCTTTTTCTATATATTCAAAATTAAAAAGCACCAGTTTATTTCCAGACGGTTCACAACCTAAATATGTTAAATCGTCAATATTAAATTCTAATGCTTTTATATAATTACTCATACCAACAATATCAATGATATCTTCCATTCGTACTATTTTTGGCATACGGATACCTCCTTACAATATTTCTAGTATAGCAAAAGTACATTTGTTCGTCAATTCATCTTACATAGAAAAAAGAAGTTTAAGCACTTCTTCTTTCGATAAACCAGACTCCACTGATATCGCAACTATTACTTGCAGGTGCTGGATTTGGCATTTGCAATTTGATTAAAACAGGTATTTTAAAGGCATTCCCAAAGGCGATACAAGTTCCTGGTTGTAATATTCTAAGTCTTTTCACGACTTCATTTGTAATATTTGGAACCATTTTTTGAATGTATTCTACATCAAGTGGATGTAACATTTTAAAAATTAAGAAATTACTACATTGTGATAAACAGGTTTCAGATAATTCTCCTGGTCGCTGTGAAATAAGACCTAAAAGAACTCCATATTTTCTTCCTTCTTTTGTAATTCGGTCAAAAATATTATATCCTAGTAATGAAACATCATTATCGTTTTGAACATATCTATGGGCTTCCTCTAAGATAATATGGAATGGTAAGGTTGCTCTTTTTTCCATATCTTTGGCATAATTAAATAATAATTTAGAGTAAACTTTTGTTATTATTTTCGCAAATCTATCATCAACATAGTTGATATTAAAGTTAATAATTTGTGCTTTTCTTCCTTCATAAGACGTTAGTAAACTTCTTATATATTGTTCTCTTGAAATGTAATCTTTCACATCAAAATAAACGGCATAATCACTATTCACTAATGAATGCAAGCGAACTTTTAATACATTGGCATCATCATATACTTTATCACTTTTTAAAACCCCTTCTGCAATGAGTGCGAAATCAAAGGCATCTTTTAAATCTTTTAATTCATATTTGAATGTTCCATCTGGCATTTTTAGTTCTAAGTCATCATTCAAAAATGTTTGCATAAAAGAAGTTAGTAATTCCATTTCACGAATTTTCCCTGCTGCGTCAATTAGCAAACACTGTTTTAGTGGTCTTGTATATCCTGGTTGATAAATTGGAGTTTCTAGATTTAGCTCTTTGGTATTATAAGTAGTTAATACAGAAAATACTTGGTCTCTAATTTGAGCTGGTGGTCTTCCACTTGCAAGAATGTCTAAAATAGCGCGAGCAATAATATCGTTTTTATGTTTGATAACAATTTCTTCTTCTCGACCAAATATGGTAACTAATTTTAGTGCTTGCTCAATAATTGGTAGTTGTGATGGTTTTTCGGCATTTAATAAAATGGCAATGTCATCTGTGTCTAGTAACCATAATGGGATTTTAATGATTTCAGTTTCACTAAATTTTGTGTTGGTTGTATAAGATTTAAAGCTAATTTCTGGAGCAATATCGTGTAGTTTACTAAATGCTGAATGATATTCTCCGTAAGCATCAAAGATAAAAATACTAGAGCGATATGCAATAGAGCTTCTTTTTTCAAATAAGTTTTGTAAAATACGAGCGACACTACATGATTTCCCACTTCCTGTGCTTCCAAATATGGCAAAGTGATTGCTAAAAAATTGATTGACATTCACTCCTACTTTTACGCCATCATAAATCGCACTTTCTCCAATTACCAAATCTTTATTTTCTTGATAATTTGGAAGTCCGATAATAAGTGGAATTCGTTCTTTTGAAATTAATTTTACCGTTGCTGCAAAAGAAGGCTTCTTAATAACACCAAATACAAACTCTTCATTCACCATTTCTCCAAGCAAACTAATATATCCAATTCCATCTTTAATGTCTATTATTTCTCCAATATAACGTCTCTCTGGTTCTTCCATAATCACGTGGTTATTAATAATATTTTGAAATTTATCCAATTCTATATTTAATTTTATGATAACTGTATTATCATCAATTCCAATAATCTTTCCTAGCATAGCATACCCCTCCTATGATACTACTATTATACATTAACACGTCAAAAATAAAAAGAGGGTTTTCCTCTTTTCTTTAAATTAATGGTCTTCTTGTATAAATTAAAGTACCTTTAATAACATAAATTTCTATTTCACATGGTTCTTTAAAATGAACAAATCCAAGGCCTGCTATCACTACATCTGTATCTTTATCAACAGACATACTAATATGTTCTAAGTTTTTTAATTTTTCTGTATCTTTATATAGTCTTTCTAGACGAACTGTATTTGCAACATAAACTGTCACGCTGTTTTTACACTTAATATCAATTCGCATTAAATCCTCAAATAAAATTGTTTGGTCTACTTTTACTTGATAAGTAATTGGACGAATTTCATGTTTTGGTGTGATTTTCTTTAAAGTTTTGATATCGACATGTTCTGTCATGTTTCCATCATCAAGTAACCCTGGTGTATCAATTAAGGTTAGCGCTTCATCTAATTTAATTTCTATTTCTCTTAAAGTTGTTGATGGCAACATACTTGTCGTAATCATTTCTTCATTATCAGAATAGTTATACAAGATTTTATTTACCATAGTACTTTTTCCTGAATTGGTTAATCCTACAATATAGACATTTTTACTCTTTTGGTATTTTCGAATCATTGTCATTAATTCGTCCATATGATAGTTTTTAAAACTACTAATCATAAGAGCCGCTTTGGCTTTAATATCAAAATGATTCATATAGGAAAGCAGTTTCTCGTCACGAATACTTTTTGGAAGTAAATCCCTTTTGGTCATAACTAAAATAATATCATTAGATAAATAGCGACTAAAAAGTTCAATATCTTTGCTTAAATTAAAAATATCAACAACTAGAACAACCAAATCTTTACTATCATTAATTCTTTTTAATACTTGTATAAATTCTTCATTGCTTTTCGCCACTACTTTATAATCTCCATAATTTTGAATTCTAAAGCAACGTTCACAAAGTCTACTTGTTTCATAGTTTTCTAGTTTGATATATCCTTCTTTTTCTTTATCAACTGCTTGCATTGTAGAACCACAACCGAAACATTTTTTCAACATAACATCCCTTCTTTACTTTCTTTATTGTAGCACATTATTGTTAAAATTTAAATGAAAAAAAGAAGAAATCTTTTCAATTTAAAGTGATATCAAATACTTGTAAAAATAAAATTCTTATAGTATAATGAATACAGATGAGGGAAACTTCATAAAATAAAAATGGAACACTTGACTTGTAGCAAATTTGAGTGCTTGCCAAATAGGGTTTGCACCTTTATTCACTGAATTAGGGTGTCTTTTTTATTTCAACTACTAACAAAAGTAGAAGGAACAATATGAGAATGATATTATTTAGAACCTTTATGAAAAAAGTTTAGTTTTTAGTGAAAATTTCCTTATTTTAAAAGATGTCAATCAAATATCATAATTGTTTTACTACTAATTTACTACTTTTATTTAAAAATCAAGCCTAAAAGTCTTTTGACAAAAACAATAAAATATGTTATTATGAATATGTCAAGGAAACTTGCATAAAATAAAAAAGGAATACCTAGTTTTGACGAGTTAGGTACTATTCCAAAAATATTTGTTTTAGTACCGACTTATACAGTTGGTACTATTTTTATTAAAATGATTAAAATCACAATAATAAGGAGTATTATGATAGTACAAAGATATTTCTCTGATTTTCTCATAATTTCACCTCCTTCCACTTTTATAAAGTAAAGGAGAATAGTACCCAAACTAACTAAATATTCCTATAGATATTATACTATTAATAGCATATAAAAACAAGCGAACAAATGAAGAATTATATAAAGATATTGGAGGTTTGCATGAAAAGTAACTTATTAAAAATTTTAGATGATTATTTGTTATTATTTCCTGAAGAAAAAGAAAGACAATCTAGGTTATTAGATTATCTAGAAAAATCAAAGGATAAAGATATAATTGATTGGAATAACTTTAAGGGTCATATAGTTGCTGGAGGTTTTATTTATGCAAAAG
>JAAWNF010000010.1 GCA_022798795.1 Bacilli bacterium | reverse complement strand
ATTCCTATTGGAACAATTAAAATGGAGCTTTTAAAAATTCACCATGATTGTATTTTAATACAGGAACTTGAAAAAACTTTCCAAAATCCTGATTCTTTAAAATTCACTTTTAATGACCACTCTATTACACTTTATTTTGACCCTTATGAAATTTCTTCTGGAAATTGTGGAATTATCCAATATGAATTTGCAAATGAAACATTTAAAATAAACATAGAAAAAAATTCAGTCCAAAATACTTTTGAATATCATCCAAATCGCAAAGAATTATCAGTTTTTAAACCAACTATTGCCTTTTCTTTTGATGATGGTCCTAGTAAATACACAAAAGAAATCGTAAAATTATTGAATGAATATGAGGCAAATGCAACCTTTTTTATTTTAGGAAATAAAGTAGAAAATTATCATGATACATTAACATATGTTTTAAAAAGTGGGAATGAACTTGGAAATCACTCATACAATCATAAAAAATTAACAAGACTTTCTTCTAAAGAATTACATAGTCAAGTTGAAATGACAAATCAAATTGTCAAAAAAACATTAGATTATGATATTCGCCTATTAAGACCTACTTATGGAGCTACTTCTAAGTTTTTAAAATCAAACATTGATATGGAAATAGTCCTTTGGAACATCGATACAGAAGATTGGAAATCTAGAAATAGTAAAAAAATATATGAAAAAACGATTCATGATATAAAGGATGGAAAAATAATTCTAATGCATGATATTTATAAATCCACTTTAGATGCTTTAAAACTAATTCTTCCAGAATTAAAAAAACAAGGATATCAAATTGTAACAGTTAGTGAACTAAAAGAAATTCAAAAAAAACGCAATGAAAAAAATTGATAATACAACTGTTATTGATATCCAATTAATTGCTACTATTCTTTCTATAATAAGTTTTGCATTCACTTTCATTCTGCTTTATAATCAAAAACTATTAGAAGAAAAAAAAGAACCCCTTTTCTCTAAAAAGGATACTTTAAATTATGTTGCATTAAACCGATTATTTGTGCTTGCTATTGTTCTTTTGTTTTTTGGTGCGAATACATTACATTTAAAAATTGACAAAGAAAAAGGAGAAGACCTAACATTTGATTATTTAGATATTCTCTCTTCTATTTTAACCCTTATTGTTTCTTTACTTGCTATTTATATGGCATATGAAGCTTTAAAAGATACAAACTTATCAATTGATAATTCTACAGACGAAGCCCTCTTATAAATCCTTATTTTTATAATTTTCACAGACTTTATCTAAAGCTTCCACTAATGCATCTGCTTCTTCAAAATTTTTTAAACGAACACCACTTGCATAAATGTGTCCTCCGCCTCCAAAAGTTGCTGCTACTTCATTCACAATCGGACCTCTAGAACGTATAGAACCTCGAATTGTATTATTGTTTTTATCTTGTGAAAAAACCCCCCATACAAATACTTCTTCTATATAATTAAAATTATTAATCATATTGCCCGCTGCCGCTGGGTCTACTTCATACTGGTGAAGTATTTCATCTGTTATATGAATATATGCTACTCCATGTTCTGTCACTTCTAAATGAGACTCAATATAACCTTGAAATTTTAGTTCTCTTAAGGGTCTTAAATAAAGGCAATTATATAAATCTGTAATATCAATCTTAGTTTTCTTAATTAACCAAGAAACAAGTTCAAATGTTTTTGGCGTTGTATAATAGAATAAAAATCGATTACTATCAGATATTAATCCAATATATAATTTTTCAGCTGCTTCTTTGTTTATCTTTAATCTCGTGTTTTGAACAAGTTCCAAAATCATTTCTGAAGCACTTGTTTTTGTATCATCAATCCATTCTATATCACAATAAGTTTCTATAAAAGGATGATGGTCTATTTTTATAGAATGTTTAAATTTGCTAGCATCCACTCCATCTACACGCCGCTTATCAGGAGTATCAGTTACAATTAACAACGAATTTTGATATAACGCTTCTGAAAATTTATCCAATGTCCCTAAATATTTAAATTTAGAAGCAGGATGACCAATCACATATACTTTTTTCTTTGGAAACGTATTTAAAATAATTTCCTTTAGTCCCAAAGAACTTCCTAAAGCGTCAGGGTCTGGCCCAACATGTCTAGCAATCACAATCGTATCATATTTTTTTATTTTTTTATAAATACGAGAATATATTCTATTATACATGGATATCACTTCCTATTTACAAAAGAAATAAGCATCTCTAGCAATCATAACTTCTTCATCTGTTGGAACTACATAACAAGGAATACTAGAATCTGCACTTGTTATCAAAGCTTCTTTTCCTCTTACATTATTCGCTTCTTCATCTAATTTTATTCCCAAAACTGACAGTCCTTCAATAATTTTTTTTCTAACACTAATAGAGTTTTCTCCAACACCTGCAGTAAATGCAATTGCATCACAGCCTCCAAGTTCTACATAATACTGTGCAATATAATTAATTACTCTTCGGACATACATTTTTTGAGCAAGAACAGCACGTTCATTTCCCGCTTCTATTCCAGCTTCAATATCCCTTGAATCACTACTAATTCCACTAATCCCTAAAAGTCCACTTTTTTTATTCAAAGCATTATCAATTTCTTGAATAGTACTTCCTGTTTTTTCCATAATATAAGGAATAATGGTAGCATCAATGTCTCCACTACGACTTCCCATAATAAGACCTGCATTTGGAGTAAATCCCATAGAAGTATCGATACATTTTCCATTCTCTATAGCACTGATACTTCCTCCATTTCCAATATGACAAGTGATAACTTTTATATCGTTTCTCCCCAAAATTTCATGAATTCGGTTCACAATATATTTATGACTAGTTCCATGAAATCCATATTTACGAACTCCATATTTTTCATACCATTCATATGGTGTTGAATAAAGATAAGCTATTTTATCCATAGTTTGATGAAAAGCAGTATCAAAAACAGCAACAGCAACAGCATTTGGAACAATTTTTTGAAAAGCTCTTACCCCTACTAAATTTGCAGGATTATGAAGTGGTGCCAAAGGTGTTAACTCTTCTACTGTTTTCATAACATCTTCATTTAAAACAACAGAGTCTGCATACTTATCGCCACCATGTACTAATCGATGTCCAATTCCTTTGATTTCAGACAAATCATCTACAATATGATTTTCTAATAATTCATTTGTTAAGTATTCAACTGCTACTTCATGATTTGGAAGTTGCACTTCTTTTTTTATTTGTTCTCCATTTACTTTTATTGTATAAAAACTATTTTCTATCCCTATTCTTTCAAATACACCTGAAATTAATACTGTTTCTTCTGGCATTTCATACATTTGAAATTTTAATGAAGAACTCCCTGCATTTACTGATAATATTTTCATAATTTTTCCTCCTATAAATGATATTTAATAAATTCTCCATTTTTTAAACCAATGGGTTCCGGATTTCCATCTATTTGTTTTGATTTAAAACAATATGAGAATGCATTAATAAATCCTCCATGTGTTACCAATAGCACTGTAGAGTCTGAATATATCTCTTTCAATTCTAGTATCAAATTTCTTGCTCTAACTACCAAATCACAAAGTCCCTCTACACCTTTTTCAGTATGATTCGCTAGTAAATTATCATAAAATTCAAAATCATATATTCTACTAGGTTTTCCTTCATACTCTCCTAAATTTCGTTCAATTAAACGATTATCAATTTTAATTTTTCTATTTGGGACTATAATCTTTGCGGTTTGAATAGCTCTTATCAAAGGTGAAGAAATTACTACATCAAATGTAATATTTTCTAATTCTTTTTTTGTCTTATTTGCTTGTTCTATTCCGTTTTGATTTAAGGGAATATCAGTTCTGCCATGTAGTAAGCCCATTTTATTGTAACCAGTTTCTCCGTGCCTTACAATATATAAATCCATTAATTCTTATTTTTCATATGTGGAAATAAAATAACCTCTCTGATTGTTTCAGATTGTGTAAGTAACATCGTTAAGCGGTCTATTCCCATCCCCATTCCACCAGCAGGTGGCATTCCATATTCTAGAGCTTCTACAAAGTCTAAATCCATCTCATTGGCCTCATCATTCCCAAGTTCTTTTTCTTTTAATTGACTTTCAAATCTTTCATATTGGTCAATCGGGTCATTTAATTCTGTAAATGCATTAGCATATTCGCATCCACAAATAAAAAGTTCAAAACGTTGTGTAAATCTTGGGTCTTCACTTTTTTTAGCAAGTGGACTTACATGTGTTGGATGACCATATACAAATGTTGGTTCAACAATTGTATCTTCCACATATTTTTCAAAAAAAGCATTTACAATATGTCCATATAAGAAATGTGGTTCTAATTCAATTCCATGTTCTATAGCAAGTTTTTTAGCATCTTCTAATGACATATCTTCAAAAAAATCAATTCCTGTTTTTTCTTTTATCGCATCTACCATATGAATTCTTTTAAATTTTGGAGCAAGTGATAAATGTTGTCCTTTATAATCTATCTCATAAGTTCCCAATACAGTCATAGCGGCATTTCCAATAATTCCTTCTGTAATATCCATCATACCCTCTAAATCACTATACGCTTTATAAAGTTCAATTGTTGTAAATTCAGGATTATGATTTCGGTCCATTCCTTCATTTCTAAAAATTCTACCAATTTCATAAACTGCATCCATTCCACCTACTAATAATCGCTTTAATGGCAATTCTGTTGCTATACGAAGATAAAAATTCATGTCTAATGCATTATGATGCGTTACAAATGGTCTTGCTGCTGCCCCTCCCAAAATAGGGTTCAATACAGGAGTTTCTACCTCTGAATATCCAAGACCGTCTAAATAGTTACGAATAGAACGAATAATTGCTGGTCTAGTAAATGCTACTTTTCTTGCTTCTTCATTCATAATTAAATCAACATAACGTCTGCGATATCTTTCTTCTACATCTGATAAACCATGAAACTTTTCAGGAAGAGGTCTTAATGCTTTTACTAAATGAACATACTTACTAGCTTTGACACTAAGCTCACCTGTATCTGTTCGAAAAACAGTTCCTTCTATTCCTACAATATCCCCAAGGTCTGCCTTTTTAAAGATTTCATATTCTTCTTCTCCAATTGCATCTTGTCTTACATAAATTTGAATTTGACCAAATTTATCTTGAATATGCATAAAGCCTACTTTCCCTTTTCCACGTTTTGTCATAATGCGTCCTGCCACAACTACAGGAATATTCATTTCTAACAATTCTTCTTTTGAGTTTTCTTGATATTTTTCTTTTAGTTGTTTAGAATCCGTTGTTACCTCGAAGCGATGCCCAAATGGGTCTATTCCTTTACTTCTTAATTCTTCTGCTTTCTCTCTACGAATTTGTTCTTGTTCTGTAAATTCTCTCACTTTTTTCACCTCTACTTTTTCATGACACCATAATAACTTTTGTACTACTTAAAATATCATGAAGACCTCTCTTGTCTCTCCTATATAATACCATAGAAACACTTATAATGACTAGTATTAATTGGACAAAAGTCAAAATTGAAGACAAAATAAAATACATCGAACTTGGCAATAAATATAAAAATAGCAATATTAAAATCATTTGCCCCAATCCATTAAATATCATATTACGAATCAAATATTGTACAATGGTAACTTTTTCTCCATCATAAGACGTTATTTTCACTTTCATAACCTTTTTCCCTATTGTTTGACCATTCCATACATAAGGGAGCAATACAAAATAAATAAGTATTAACAAAATATTAAAAATAAAATAAATAATACATTCTTGGTCAATTTGTTGATTAATAACAGTCCACCTATCAAAATAATCTGAAAATTTAATTTCTCCATTGGCATACAACTCATTTACAATATGAATATCACTTCTTAATTGCATTACTGCTTTGTCTTTTTCTTTTACATTTACAACAATTCCAATCGTAAATAGCACAATCAATATATCTATCAAATATGAAATTATTCTTTTTGTCGTTTCAGCCTTCATTCCTATTCACCTCATATTCTTTTATTAATTTATAAAATTCTTCTTTGGTTTGTACTTTAAATATTCCATTTTTTAAATTTGTCGCATTTGGAAGTCCTTTTAAATACCAAGCTGCATGTGTTCTGATTTCTAAAACTGCTAATTTTTCATTTTTTGTCTTCAATAATAATTCAAAATGCCTTTTCAACATCAATAATTTTTCTTCTATTGTAGGCAAAGGAATTAATTTTCCTGTTTCCAAATAAGTAACACATTCTTTAATAAGCCAAGGATTTCCAAGAACTCCTCTGCCAATCATTACAGCATCACAACCCGTTTCATCAAGCATTCTTTTGGCATCTTTTCCACTACGCACATCACCATTTCCAATGACAGGAATAGAAACTGCTTCCTTTACTTTTTTGATTATCTCCCAATCTGCTTTTCCACTATACCCTTGAGTTCTTGTTCTTCCATGAATTGCAATTGCTTTTGCACCTGCTCGTTCTATTCTTTTTGCAATCTCAACAGCATTAATATGATTACTATCCCATCCACTTCTTATTTTTACTGTAACAGGAACAGGAACAGCATTCACTACTGCAGCTACAATTTCTTCTACTTTTTCTGGGTCTTTTAATAACGCACTCCCAGCTTGTGCACGAAGTGCTACCTTTGGTACTGGGCACCCCATATTAATATCAATAATATCTGGCCTCATTGTTTCATAAATATATTTTGCCGCTATCACAAAAGATTCTCTATCACTTCCAAAAATTTGCTGAGCAATTGGTCTTTCATAATTAGTCATATAAAGTAAATCAATTGTCTTTTGATTTCCATAATAAATTGCTTTATCACTTACCATTTCTGCATAAATTAAACCACATCCCATATCCTTTATAATGGTTCTATAAGCACTATTAGAAACTCCTGCCATAGGAGCTAAAACAATCTGATTTTTAAGTTTTATATCTCCAATTTGAAACATAATTACTCACCTCTTTTGCTTCTTTTATTATAATATAAATACCATTATTTATCAAACTAAGAAATAAAATTTATTTGAATAAAATCTACACTAATTTTGTAAATTTTTCCCATTTTCACTATCATAAAAAGAAGAAACTAAAAAAAGTTAGTGTAAAACGATTTACACTAACTTTATTAACACTTTATTTACTTCACATATATATCCATTATCATCATTTGTTGTTACTTCCATTTCAAATATTTCCTTTTTTTTTCACTCACATAAATAATAAATAAAAAAGAATATAAATAATTTATATTCCTAAAAATAATATATTTTCTTAAACACCTATTTGAAATGGGTCTTCTTCTGTTCCACTCCCTCCAGAAATAGTAAGATTAATTTTTAAAACAACAGATGGTCTAATTTTCAAATTTTCGGTTACACTATTCGCATATAATCTACCATCTTTTAAAACCGTAAATATCGTTCCCTCCCCCTCATTGGTTGGATTCATCAAAGCATAGTCTGAAAAATCATTGATAAACAAATCAGACACTTGTAATAATCCAACTTCAGTTCTCACTATATCTGCAGAATCTCCATAATAATTATATTTTTCTGAACTATTATAATAATAATTTTTCCATGGATATTCTACTAAATATTCTTTATTATGAAGCGATTCATAATATATTGAATTTAAATAATAACCAATATTATCTGTTGATTTAATGCTATAAAGATTAGATTCTTTTGAAAACGGCTTAGTCAATTCTTGACCATCTACTTTTAAATATCCATTAAGAGCAATCTTAACACCTAAATCATTTATCTCTACAATTTTCCATATTTGGTCACTATATAAAATATAACTTCCAACAGTTTGTTCTTTCAAAACATTACTTTTTACCACACCAATTTGATATGGAGAATCTTTCGTTCCTGCTCCTGATAATATTTTAGAATCTCCTTTTAAAGCGATAACAGGACGAATCCCATAACTATGATAACTATCTCCAGACATTGACTCATTACTTACTAATCCGCTCTGATTTACAAACCACATTTTATATTCTTTATTTGGGCTAGTCGTCCAGAACGTTTTTCCATTATTCAAATACCCTTTGCTCCCAGATGCCTTTAAATATTCGAAAACACTCATCATAGAAACTTTACTTGTTTCTTTTTTTGAACAATTTACATCATTTGACTCTAATATAACATCTGCACAATAATCATGCTCTACCAAATAACTATCTGACTCTAATAATTGATTATAAAATGTATTATTAAGCCATTTATCTCCATAAGAACCCTTAAACGAATTTGACTCAAATCCTAAAACCATAGAAGTCAATGGGGTTTCGCTAATTAAAACAGCATTATTATTTTTGTCTACTTTTATAATCCTCCAAATAATTCCTGAATAAGAAATATAATTATTATCAACCATTCCTTTAAAATAATACTCTTTTCCATCTTTATATAAACCATTTCCTGAAGTAACAATAGGATTTAAATCAGTAATAGTTGTCCACAGTAAACGTTCTTTTGTTGTTTTTGGATGTTCTAATCGATAATAATATACCAGACGATATCCATAAATTATACATAGCGTTACAATAAATAAAATGCTTGTAATAATAAATATTTTGGCTATTAGTCTTTTATTCATAACCTACCTCAATTCTTTTATATATTTTCTCCCATATTATATGTTTGATTTTTCTACAGAATTATCTTTTTATCAAACTTTTGCCAGACATTTCTTTTGGAATTTCGACTCCTAATAAATCTAAAATAGTTGGAGCAATATCTCCCAACTTTCCATCTTCCAATAAAATTCCTGATTTTACAACAATAAATGGTACCAAAGCAGTCGAATGACTTGTCACAATTCTATTTTGTTCATCTAACATAGTATCACAATTTCCATGGTCTGCTGTTACAATCAAAGTTCCATCTAAACTTTTTATAACACAATTTAGCTTTCCTAAACAACTATCCAATGTTTCTACTGCTTTCACAGTTGCTTCAAAACTTCCTGTATGACCTACCATATCTCCATTTGCATAATTCAAAATAACAACATCATAAAAATTGGATTCTAATTCGTGTATTAATCTATCTGTAATTTCTATGGCACTCATTTCTGGCTTTAAATCATAAGTCGCTACCTTTGGAGATGGAATCAACACCCGTGTTTCTCCCAATAATTCTTTTTCTATTCCTCCATCAAAGAAATATGTAACATGAGCATATTTTTCAGTTTCTGCTATTCTTAATTGCTTCATTCCAAGTTTACTAATATACTCACCAAATGTATTTTCTAATTTTTCTAACTCAAAAGCATGAGTCCCAATTACTTCTTCACTAACTGGCATCATTGTAATCAACTTTAAATTTGACATAAACGTTCTTTCAAACTCACCAAAGTTTGGATTTGTTAAAGCACTAAATAATTCTCTCAATCGGTCAGGACGGTAATTAAATACAATACATCCATCATTTTCCTTTACCATCCCCATTTTGTTAATCACTGCAGGAACTACAAACTCATCATTGATTCCTTTTTTATAGTTTGCAAGAATAGCCTCTTGTGCCGTTTGATAAACATCACCTTTTCCATCTACTATGGCACGATAAGCTTTTTCAACTCGGTCCCATCTATTATCTCTATCCATTGCATAATATCTTCCTGAAATAGTAGCAATCGAACCAAATTCAAGATGTTTTAATTTTTGCTCTAACTGTTCTATATAAGAAAGAGCTACATCAGGTAACGTATCCCTTCCATCCGTAAAAACATGAATAAATACATTTTCAATATTATGCTCTTTTATCATATCTAAAAGCCCCATCAAATGGTCGATATGAGAGTGTATTCCCCCATCACTTAAAAGTCCAAATAAATGAAGTGCTGAATGATTTTCTTTTACATGATGAATGACTTTTAACAATTCTTGATTTTGATAAATTGTTTTTTCTGCTATATGCTTATTGAGCAATTCCAAAGGTTGATAAACAATTCTACCAGCACCAATATTCATATGTCCAACTTCACTATTTCCCATTTGACCCAAAGGCAATCCAACCAGTCTTCCACTTGCTTCTAACAAAGAATGCGGATAATCGTTCCATAAAGCATCAAAATTAGGTGTATTTGCTGCTTGAAATGCATTTCCATGAACTTCACTTCTCATGCCTACGCCATCTAATATACAAAGTACAATTGGTTTCATAGTATCACCCTATATTATTTTAGCATACATCTAAGAAAAAATTAAGTCAAAATATGAAAAGAACAATTCTTTTAAAATTGTTCTGATGATTCTAGTAAGTTTGTAAAACTTTGAAAATACAAATTTATTTTTTGCTTTTCCTCTTCTGTTAAATCTGTTATCAATTTGCTATCTGTAATTTCATCAAATATAGCACCTTCAGTAGTCTTTAAATCCAAATTTATGTTAGCAAGTTCTAATGACATTCCCTGTGCTTTTATAAAAAAGTCTAGTTTCATATTTTCACTATAAGAATTCTTTTCTTGACCTATTACAGTATGTGTAGAAACCACTTCCATGGTAGCACCATTTGCTTCGATTTCAAAGTTATAAATGGTAGAATCTTTTTCTTTCTTTTTCGTTAAAATCATTTCTAAATTATCTTCCAAAACCTGAAATTTAATCTTAAATCCGTTTTTTTCTTCTCTCGTAATCATTCGAAATAGTGGCTCTTCTTTTTCTACAATTTCAAATATATAATCCTCATTTTTAATAAGATTAATAACATTATCTTGATTATTTAAAATAGATACCTTTACTATTTTAGGTATTCCTTTTGTAACATTTACAGAGTAATTAAATTGATATGTTTTTTCACTGTTAATTTCTACTAAGTTTGCAAATTCAGGATATATATTTATTATAAAATTATAGGCCCTTTTATCATTTTTCAAGTCCTCTATAATCTTTTTAATGAGCCCATCATTTGTATTCTCATCAAGAATCAAACTAATTTTAGTAGTAGAAAGTGTTTTGCCATCAATTATGATTTTCTCTGATTTTTGCTTTATATATGATGACTTGATATTTTTCTTGACACTCTTTTTTAAAATACTCCAAACATATTCTACATCTTCATAAAAAGCCTCTGTTTCAAGATTCTCTTTATCCATTACCGATTTTTCTTCTAGTTGTAAATAGGTTCCCAATACTTCCTTCAATAAAATATATTGTTTTTGGTCTTCTTTTATATAACTAAAATCTAAAAAACTTTCTTCTTCAATTTCTCCGTTAAAGTTAATAAATGCTTTTTTATCTTCTTTAGAAATACGACTTTCTACATGAAAAGACAGAGAATTTAGCTTTTGAAAAAGAGATGATGTCTCATTATCCATTCCACCAAAATTAGAAGTTAAAAACTCTCCTATCTTTATAGTCCCAACACCTTTTGTTGTCATTTTATCCCAATTATATTGATGAGTACCAAATGATGGACTTTCCATTATTTTAAAGCTGTCAGACCACAGGTCAAGTGATTTTACTAAGATATATTTTGGATAAATTCTTAAAAAGATAAAAACAAGTAATAAAAAGAAAACAGTGACAATAACACCGACTCCTATTGGAATCCATTTCTTTTTTTTACTTGGCTTTTCTATTGTAGTAATCGTTTTATTATGGAAAGTTTCCACCAATTTTTCTGGTTCCTCACGTATCATTTGATAAGCTGTTTTCTCTATCTCATTTTGTACTTCTAAATTATTATCTTTCATATTATACACATCCCTCTACTTTAGATTATACCAAAGCAACAAGATTATGTATAGAATTTAGCATCCAACTTTATGAAAATCCAAACGTAATTTATCTGCAATTGTTACAATAAATTCCGAATTCGTTGGTTTTGCTTTATCAATGTCTACACTATGACCAAAAATTTCTTCCATTAAAGACCAATTTCCTCTATTCCAACTAACTTCTATGGCATGACGAATTGCTCTTTCTACTCTCGATACAGTAGTATCAAATTTATCAGCTAGTTCTGGATAAAGCTCTTTTGTAATTCCCCCTATTGTTTCAGGACGTTCAAAAATAATCCCTATTCCTTCCCTAATATATTGATATCCTTTAATATGAGAAGGAATTCCTAATTCATGTAGCATTTTTGTAATTGAAATTTGTAAGTTATTATAATAGAAGTCAATATTTTTAGATTCTTCTTTTTTCTTATTAGATTCTAAAATTCTTTTTTCCAAATCTGGTAATTCAAAAGGTTTTAATATAAAATAGCTAACCCCATATTCAGAAACTTCACGAATAACTTCACTTGCATTATAACTAGTTGCTACAATCACCTTTTTAGAGATTCCCCTTTTTTTCATTTCTTCTAACACATAAATTCCATCTTTTTTAGGCATAATCAAGTCTAATATAATTAAATCATAGCGTTCTCTTTCTCTATCAATCAATTCTATTCCCTGTTCTCCATCATAAGCTTCAAAATCAATACTAATTGTCTCATGGTTTTTAAAATATTCTTTCACCATTTCAACCAAATTTAAATTATCATCTACCATTAAAACTTTTATTTTGTCCATCATTAATCTTCCTCTCTTAGTACTGCCTTTATTGTATTTTTATTATACATCTTACGTCTATTTTACTACAAGAGCGAAAAAGTTCTAGTTTTGTCGAAAAGAATAAGAAGTTACTTTTTTACAGCAACTTCTACAATTTTCAAAAACTTCTTAGCATCTGTTGATGCGCCTCCAACTAAAAATCCTGACACATTTGGAATAGAATTTAATTCTTTAATATTTTTTTCACTCACACTTCCACCATAAATTACTGGAATATCTTCATAATGAAAGTATTCTGATACGATGCCTTTAATATAAGAAATAGTATCCATAATATCTTTATTCGTTGGCGTAACATTTGTACCGATTGCCCAAACAGGTTCATAAGCAATCACAATATGGTCAAAGTCCGTTTCTTCTAAATTACGTAAAGCATTTAAAATTTGACGCTTCAATACCCTCGCTGTTTTTAATAAATTCTTTTCTTCTGCCGTTTCACCAATACATAAAATAACTTCCAATCCATATTTTAAAGTAACAACTACTTTTTTATTAATATCTTGGTCTGATTCTCTAAAATATCCTCTACGTTCACTATGACCCACAATAGCATATTTTACACCTAAAGAGGCCACTTGTGCTGCCGAAATTTCACCAGTATAAGCTCCACTATCTCTAAAAAATAAATTTTGTACTCCAACTTTATAAGACTGCTTTAAAAAATATGGAACATAAATATTACTAGGACAAATTACAACCTGTTCCCCTAAGTTACTAGAATTGATTTTCCTTAAATATTCACTAATATCTCCTGCAAGTAAGTTCATCTTCATGTTTCCAACAACAATTTTTTTACTTTCCATAGAATCCCCTCTTTATTACTCCTTCAATAGTTCCGACTAAAGAATCTGACGACTCACCATGATTTTCTATTGCAATTTTATAAACATCCAACACTCTTTCTGCAAAATATTTTGAAGAATGAGTTTCCGCACTAACCCTAGCTTGCTTACTCATTTTAGAAAGTATTTTAGGATGACTGACTAAATAATCTACTTTTTTTATATAATCTTTTAAATCTATAAACAAATAGCCATTCAAATCATCTATAACCACAATTCTAAAACTATCATCATTAATCGCAATTACTGGCAAAGATGCTGCCATTGCTTCAATAACTGTAAGACCTTGAGTTTCTGTTTTAGAAGCAGTTGCAAAAAGATTTGCTGCTTCATAATAAAGTGGAACCTCATCATATGGAACTTTTCCAGTAAAAATAACATTATTTTCTAAATGATACTCCTTTACCATTTTCTTAAAGTGTCCCATATCAGGTCCATCTCCAACAATAAGTAGTTTTACCTTAGGATATTTTTTAACAATTTCTCTTTCTCCTTCGATTAAAACATCTACACTTTTTTCTTTCCCTAGTCTTCCTACAAATAATATCACAAAATCGTCCTCTTGAATAGATAATTTTTGTCTTAATTCTAAAATTTGACTAATTTTAAAATTTTCTCTGTAAAATCTGTCAATTTCAATTCCTGTTGGAATGATATGAACATTTCTATCTACCTTATATTTATCTTTGAATAAATCATAAGCTTTTTTAGTAGGTACAATTAATTCTGTCGCTGTTTTATCACAGTAAAATTTTGTTAAATATTCAACAATTTTTTTACTAGTACCATTAAAATATCCCTTTGTAATATAATGTACATAATCTTCATACATAGTATGATACGTATGTACAATTGGAATATTCATTTGCTTAGCAATAAGTCGAGCAAATGTGCCTACTCCAAATTCTGTCTGAGAATGTATCACATCTAATTTCCAATTTTTTATTTTATTAATCACTCGAACTGGATAAATTCCTGTTAATCTATAATCATAAATTCCAATTGGAATACCTGGAAGTCGAATCACTTTGTTATCATCTTCAAATTTATAACTGAGATTTTCATTATTTACTGTAACAATAAATACTTCATGACCCATTTTTTCTAAAGCACTTTTAAGCATTACAATACTTGTAGAAACACCATTAATATATGGTGGATATGTATCGGTAAAAATTCCAATTCTCATAATTTATTTCTCCTTTGCATTTAAAGCAATTGCCCCTATTATAATTCCAAAATAATAAGTAATAAAACGCCAAATTAACATAACTGATTTTAAAACACTTCCACTTAAAAAATTCCCATAAAATGTTAAAAAGCTATATTCTAGACCTCCTGTTCCTCCTGGAATAGGAACAAACGAACCAATCAACATAACATAAGCAGAAGTGATAATAGTTAATCCACCTGATAAACTATCATAATCACCTAATCCATAAAGAATCGCTAACGGAACTAAATAAAGACTCATTAAAGCAACTAAATTTAAAAAAATAAGTGAAACAAAATGTTTTTTATCTTTCATTAATATTTTTGCGCCTGTATGAAATCTTGTAATATAATTTTTCCAATTTTCACTTGTTTTTTCAGGATTTTTTAATAATTTTATTTTACCTAAAAAATGAATGGCTTTAAAAGCTATAAAATAATTTATTTTTTTAGCAAATGCAACAATAAAAAGAATAACAATAACAAATGTATTGATAATAAAACCTAATGTCACAAGCTGTTTTAAAAATCCAACTTCTGGATAAAAATGACAAAAATAATTTGTCACAATTGCAAATACGCCTAAAATAACCAAAGCAATTTGATAAACAATAAAATCTTGAATAATAATATTGGTTCCATCAGTAATTTTAATTCCCTCTTTTTTTAATGAATACACTTGAAAAGGCTGTCCACCACTTGCAAATGGAGTAATACCATTAAAAAATTGTGTAAGCAATATATTTCGAAAAGCTTGTGACATTCTATAATCAGCTTTAAAATGCCGAGCTGTTTGATAAAGCACCAAAGATTTCATAAACCAATATCCAAATATTAAAAATATGGAAACCAAAAGCCACCAAATGTTGATGGTTAAAATATTATGTACAATATCATTAAAATCATCTTTTAATGCAAAATAAAGTACAATAATTGTCACTAAAATTAATAATAAAATACTAAGCTTGCTTTTTAGTTTCTGATTCATAACATCAATCCTTTTTATTGTTCTGTAATAATACTAATGCCCGGCAATTCCTTTCCTTCAAGCATCTCTAAAGAGGCTCCTCCTCCTGTTGAAATGTGAGTCATGAATTCTCTATATCCAAAGTTAATTGCTGCAGAAGCAGTATCTCCTCCACCTAAAATGGTAACTCCTTGATTCTGTTTTAATATTTTACAAAGACTTTTTGTTCCTTCACTAAAAGCAGGTTCTTCAAATATTCCAACAGGTCCATTCCAAATAATAGTTTTACTAATTTCTAAATATTTTTGAAATAATGCGACAGTTTTTGGACCAATATCGACTCCAATATCGTCACTATCCAATTCAGTCTTTACAAAACCTTCTTTACTTTCTATCGATTTTGTACATAAAGAATCTACTGGCAACACTATTTTATCACAATATGAGGATAAAATATCCTTACAAAATTGTAAGTTTTCTTCATCGTATAAAGAAGCTCCAATTTCTTTATCTTGTGCTTTTAAAAATGTATAAGCCATTCCTCCACCAATTAAAATAAAATCAGCTTTATGAACTAAATTTTTAATAACACCAATTTTATCATTTACCTTAGAACCGCCTAAAATAACAGTAAATGGTCTTTCTGGGTCATTCATAGCAGGTTCTAAATATTTTAATTCTTTCTCAATCAAAAAACCAATTCCATTTGGCAATCTTGAAGCAATCCCATAATTAGATGCATGTTCCCTATGACTGGTTCCAAAAGCATCATTAATATAAATATCTCCAAGTTCAGACCAATACTTTCCTAATTCCGCATCACTATTACTTTCTTTTTTACCATCTAAATCTTCAAATCTAGTATTTTCAAGTAACACAATATCTCCATTTTTCATATTAGATACCGCTTCTTCTACCTTTTTCCCGCGTGTTTCATAAACAAATAAAATTGGTTTCCCAAGTAATTCACTCAATCTGATTGCAACTGGTCTAAGAGAATTATTTTTTTTATCTTCCTCAGTCTTTATTCTACCCAAATGTGAGAGTAATATTACTTTTGCCTCATGTTCTATAGCATATTTAATTGTTTCTAAGCTTTCCTTAATACGATTATCATCAGTAATTATAGAATTTTTCATTGGAACATTAAAATCAACTCTAATAATTACTTTTTTTCCTTTCAAATCATAATCACGAATTGTTTTTTTCATAATATCACCTTTCCATTAATGTGCTACGTAAGAATAATCATAACTTCCGTCGGCTTTTCTTACTACTTGAATTGTATCAGAAATACTGATTTTTCTATCCGTTTTTGGATTTATCATATTTGATTTAATATACCCGTTCTCAATCAAATCTTGCATAGAAATTGTGTAACTTCCACCTGTAATAGCCAAATCAGGATAATTTCCAATATTGAACTGTATATAAGATTCCGTTGCCAATGAGATATCAGTTAAAAATCTTTGATATTCCTTTTCATCATCTCTTTTTAGCATTCCAATCACAGAAGGAACAACAAACGCCAATACAGTAGCAATAATTGCTATAATTCCTAATAATTCTACAAGTGTAAATCCCTTTTTACTTTTCATTATTATCACCTATCTTTACCTTATAACTATTTTATAACAAATTAATACATTTTACAAGAAAAAGAAAAAGACCCAAGCTTCCTGGCATTATCAAAAAAAGAAAATAGAGAAATAATAAAAAATATATATTAAAAAAATTTATTATAATGATAAAATATTTTTCTCTAGAATTTCAAAATCAAAATATAATTTATAATAAATTTAATCCAATCTTTCAAATTGTTATTGAGAAATTTTTAAATTATAGTACTACTTATTAAAAAGAGGCTGAATGAATCAACCTCTAATATTTGCATTTCTATAGTTAAATAATTTTACACAATTTTCTTTACACCTTCATATTTCCTTTTAAATATAAAATTTTCTCAAAAATATAAAAAAGTAATATATTTAACCAAATACATTACTTCAGACTGTTGACAAATATGTTCAACAGTCTGAGATATATTCACTATGAATATATCAAATTATATGAATTATCTTTTTATCCAGTTTATATACTTTCATAAATTCCTAAATAATACTTTTTCTTTCCTTTGCGAATAATTGCTACTTTATTTTCTACTAAGTTTTCTTGAGAAATCATTGCTTCTATATCTGTAAATTTTACATTATTAATAGTAATTGCTCCACTAGTTATCATTTCTCTTGCTTCTCGCTTACTTGAACAAATATTTTTTTCTACCAATAAATCTACCAATAATGATGAATTAGTAAAAGTAAAACTTGGAACATCTTTAAAATTGTCAATAATGTCATTCGCTTTTAAAGTAAATATTTTATCGCTAAACAAGGCTTCACTCATTTGTACCGCTTTCTCATATTCTTCTTTTCCATGCAGAAATGTAATTACTTCACAAGCCAATGCTTTATGAGCCTCTCTATATTCTGGATGTTCTAAATGTTTTTTTTCTAATTCTTCTATTTCTGAAACTGGTAAAAAAGTTAGTTTTTTTAAATATTCAATTACTTTACTATCTTCACTATTTAAAAAGAATTGATACATTTCATAACTTGTTGTTTTTTCTTTATCTAGCCAAATTGCTTTACCTTCACTTTTTCCAAACTTAGTTCCATCTGCTTTTGTAATTAGTGGCATTGTTAATCCATAAACAACATTTCCTGTCTTCTTACGAATTAGTTCCACACCAGAAGTAATATTTCCCCATTGGTCAGAACCACCAATTTGCAAATTACATTTTTTATTCTCATGTAAATGTAAAAAATCAATCGATTGCAAAATCATATAGGAAAATTCAGTATAAGTAATTCCAATATCTAATCTACTTTTTACTGTTTCTTTATTTAACATATAATTTAAATTGAAAAACTTTCCATAGTCTCTTAAATAATCAATAAAATGAATCTCACCTAACCAGTCATAATTATTAACGACTTCAAAACCAAAAATATTTTCAACTTGTTGTCTAAGTTTTTTATAATTATAATCTAACTGTTCTTTGGTAATCATAGGTCTTTCAGCACTTGGTTTTGGGTCACCAATTAATCCTGTTCCTCCACCTACTAAGAGAATAGGATTATGACCTGCTTTTTTCAAACGAAATGCCATCGAAAAAGTAGAATAATGTCCAATATGTAAACTATCCCCTGTTGGGTCTGTTCCAATATAAAAAGTGAGTCCTCCTTCATTAATTTTTTTCTCTAATTCAGGGTCTGTAATATTATCAATCAATCCCCTCCATGTCAATTCTTCAAATAATGTCATGATATCTCTCCTTCCATAATTTCTATAGCATGACTAGTACCAATTCTAGAAACTCCATTTTCTACAAATTGTGAAGCTTCTTCATAAGTTCTTATGCCACCACTTGCCTTTATTTCTAATACTTCACTTTTATGCTTATTTATAATATTAATATCTTCCAAACTTGCTCCTCTTGTTCCAAAACCTGTTGACGTTTTTATAAAATGAACAAAAGTATCATTGCAAATTTCAGTCATTTTAATAATTTCTTCTTCTGTTAAATAACAAGTCTCAATAATAACTTTTAATGTATGTCCATCAATACTATCTCTAATCTCTTCAATCTCATTTTTAACATATTCATAATTTTTTTCCTTTAAAGCACCAATATTAATGACCATATCAATTTCATCTGCACCAGATTCAATAGCAGCAATTGCTTCATAAGATTTTACCATAGTGGTACTTGCACCTAAAGGAAAACCTATCACAGTATCTACTGCAACTGTACTATCCTTTAATAGTTCATTTGCATATTCTACATAACATGGATTTACACAAACACTAGCAAAATGATATGTTTTTGCTTCCTCACATAATTTTTTTATATCCTCTTTTGTCGCAAAAGCGTTTAAATTGGTACTATCAATATATGTATTCATAAAATATTCCTCCTATCAAAAAAAGTATTATGATATAAGGACGAAATTTCGCGGTACCACCTTATTTCATAATACTTGATTATGCACTTTATTCTTTAACGCAGAAATACGATTCCATTCCCTTTGTGTAATTTTAGATATTTCTTCAGGTCTATTTTCATCCCCATAAACTTTCTCTTTTCCCAAAATATCCTACTGTCAAAGTTCAACATGAATTACTAATAATTTAACACAATTCTATTTAATCGTCAACTTCTTCTTCATGAATCTGTTCTATAATATGCTCAATTTTGTTTCCATATTCAATAGATTCATCATATATAAACTCCAATTCTGGAATATGACGAATTTCAATTCTATCTGCAAGCATTCTACGAATAAAACCACTTGCACTCTTTAAAGCCTCTAAGGTTTCTTCTTTTTTATTGTCTTCCAATACTGTAAAATATACTTTTGCAAAACTTAAATCATTTGTAACTTTTACATCTGTTACCGTTACAAATTTAATGTCTTGGTCTTTTACTTCTGTTGCTAAAATATAACTGATTTCCTTTACTAACTGACTGCCAATACGTTCTATTTTAATGCTCATATGTTCCACCTCATCTTCATTATAGCATTTAAAAAGCGAGAAGTAAATCTTACCATCTCGCCAAAAAATCTAAAACCATTTTTACAATTAAAGAAATACAAACAGTCAAAACTAATAATAATAAAATAATAGTTCTTCTTTCTTTTGCTTTTTCATCTACTAATTGTAAATAATATTCTTCTTTTGCCTTTTCTAGAATTTCTTTATTATGTTCATTAATATCTCTCACAAACTCCTCTAAAGAAGTCTTTTTCTCTTCATCTAATACAATTTCTTGACTATCTATAAGATTAAAACTATCTTGCAATTCTGACAATTTATCTGCATAACGATATCCTTTCACTGTTGCTAAATTCTTAGCAATCAATTCCTGAATAAATTTTTTCATCAAAAAAGATTCTGATTTTTCTATTTCTCTGACTTCAAATACGCCATCTTTTTCTATCACTTTTCCTAAATAAATTTTCGTATTATTATCAGGCTTACAATAAATCAAATAGTGATTTCGAGTTGCTTCGAACATAAAATAAGCAATTACATTAACTTGTTTTCCATTTAAAAAAATCATATGTTCCACACTTACCACTCCTATTTTATTACTTTAAGTATAACATGAAGCTAGCAAAAAGAAAAGAGAAAATCTGAATTCTATCAAATATTCTAAAAAATAATACTACAAATTTACAATTTTAAAAAAATAATTCTAATTAAAAAAATAGATATCTTTTGATACCTATTTTACTTCAACCATTTCGTAAGCTTCTAAAATGTCTCCTACACGTAAATCATTATAATTTTCCACTGTAATTCCACATTCAAGACCCTTTTTGACTTCTTTAACGCTATCTTTTTCACGTTGCAAAGAACCAAGCTTTCCATCATAAATAACAATACCATCGCGAATTACTCTTACTTGAGCTGTACTTTTCATAATTCCATCTGTTACATAAGAACCTGCAATTGTTCCTACTTTTGAAAATTTAAATAATTGTCTTATTTCCGCAGTACCAGCAATCTGCTCTTCATATACTGGATCTAACATTCCCTTCATGGCAGCTTCCATTTCTTCTACTGCTTTATAAATAATATTATAAAGTCTAATCTCTACTCCATTTTCTTTTGCATAATCTTTAATACTATTAGAAGGTCTAACATTAAAACCAATCATAATTGCATTTGAAGCCTTAGCTAAAATAATATCACTCTCTGTAATAGCACCAACAGTACTACGGATTACCTTTACTCGTACACCTTCTACTTCAATTTTTTCAAGAGAATTTTTGACAGCCTCACTACTACCATTTACATCTGCTTTAATAATAACATTTATTTCTTTTAATCCATCACCAATTTGGGCAAATAAATCATCTAAACTAACTGCTCCTTTACTCGCATTCTCTTTTAAACGATTTTGAATTTTTCTAGCTTCTCCAATACTTCGAGCTTGTTTCTCACTTTCGAATGCCATAAATTTATCTCCTGCTACTGGAGTTTCATTCAAACCTGTAATTTCTACAGGTAAAGATGGAGCTGCTTCCATAATTTCTTCACCTTTATCATTTTTCATTGTTCGTACTTTTCCATAAGCATGTCCTACAACAATTGGGTCTCCCAAACGTAATGTACCATTTTGAATTAAAATTGTTACAATTGGACCTAAATGCTTATCTAACCTTGATTCTACTACAGTTCCACTTGCATAACGATTTGGATTTGCCTTATATTCTTGCATTTCTGCTACTAACAAAATATTTTCTAACAATTCTTCTATTCCTTCTCCGTTTTTTGCAGACACTTGTGTATAAATTGTATCTCCCCCCCAAGAATCTGGAGTCAGTCCATATTCTGTTAATTCTGTCATAACTCGTTCTGGATTCGCACCTGGCTTATCAATTTTATTAATAACTACCATAATTGGTGCGCCAGACGCTTTTGCATGGTCTATTGCTTCTTTTGTTTGAGGCATTACCCCATCGTCCGCTGCGACAATAATAATAACAATATCAGTAATAGAAGCTCCTCGAGCTCTCATTTCTGTAAATGCAGCATGTCCAGGTGTATCAATAAAAGTAATTGGTTCTCCATTATAAATTACTTGATAAGCACTAATTGCTTGTGTAATTCCTCCTGCTTCTCCAAGCGCGACATTAGTTTTACGAATAGAATCTAACAAAGTTGTTTTACCATGGTCAACATGTCCCATAATCGTTACAACTGCTGGACGTTTTCTCAAGTCTTCTTCTTTATCAATGATTTCAAATTCTTCAAAGTTTGTTACATCTGTTGCACCTTCGTTTTTCAATTCTTTATTATAATCTAACACTAATATTTCTGCATTTTCAAAACTAATGGAATTATTAATCGTTGCCATAATTCCTAAACCAAACAGCTTTTTAATTAATTCAGCACTCCCCACTCCTAAAGAGGTTGCTAAATCTCCAATTGTCATTCCTTCTTTATAAACAACAACATTTTCTAAAGAACTATTATCATTACTCATCAGTTTTTCTTTATTTTTATACATTTCTTTTTTCTTTGTTGCAAGTTCCTTTTTATTTACTTTAGAAGTACTCACCGGTTTTCTTTTTGGCTTTGATGCTCCTTTATCCATGTTTTTACTTTGGACTACTTGTGCAGTTACTTCTACCTCATCAATGATTTCCTCTTCTACTTCATTATCTAAATTATTATCTAAAATAGTAATATCTTCATCACTCAATAAGTCTTCTTCATTTCTTGCTTCTATATCAAGCTCTATACATCTTTTTAAGATTTCCTCCACACTTCTATTTACATCGTTTGCATATTCTAATACACTCATCATAAGTATGCACCTCACTCTCTATTTTACTAATTTCTCCAATTGTTCAAAAACATGTTCTGGTATTTCTATTTCTAAATGATGACTTAAAGCATTTCCCCTTTTCGCTTTTTCGATTACTTCTAAATCCTTTTTTAAGTATGCTCCATGACCATTCATTTTTCCAGATAAATCAATAGCTACCTCTCCTTCTGGAGTTCTAACAACTCTCACAAGTTCATTTTTTGGAAGTTTCTCTCTGGTAATGATACAACTACGCATTGGAATTTTCTTCAATTTCATGATTATCACTCCTACTCTACAATATTGATGCCATCTTCTCTTGCTTGTTCTATTGTTTTCACATCAATTTTATAATGTGTCAACCGAGCTGCTAATCTAACATTAAGTCCTTTTTTGCCAATTGCCAAAGAAAGATTTTCACTATTTACCACAACAAGCGCTTCTTTCTTTTTTTCATCCATAATAAATACGTGCAAATTTTTAGCTGGACTCAATGCATTTTCAATAAATCTAGCTGGCTCCTTATCATATGGAATCACATCAATTTTTTCTCCATTTAGCTCATTAATAATGCGATTAATTCTAGAACCATTTTGTCCAATACAAGAGCCTACTGCATCAACGTTTGGATTTTCAGAATAAACGGAAATCTTCGTCCTATTTCCTGCTTCACGTGCTACACTATAAACAAGAATAATCCCTTCATTAATTTCTGGAATTTCTAATTCAAATAAGCGTTTTACAAATCCATAATGATTCCTTGATAGCAAAATAAGTGGTCCCTTTGAATTATTTTCAACTTTTGTAATATAGACTTTAATATTAGAACCCATTTTAATTTTCTCACCTGGAATGATTTCTGTTTTTGGTAAAATTCCCTGTGTTCTTCCTAGATTGATATAATAATTTCGAACATCTTCCATTTCTACCAAACCAGATACCATTTCATCTTGTTTATCATTAAATTGCTCAATAATATTATTACGCTCTGCTTCTCTAATTTTCTGAATTACTACTTGTTTTGCTGTTGAAGCGGCCACTCTTCCAAAATCCTTTGGTGTAACTTCTTCTTCAATGGTTTCACCAACTTGTATTCCTGGAACTATTTTAGAAGCGTCTTCTAATGTTAAATGAATTCTAGGGTCAAATATAAATGGACGATAAACTTCTTCCTCTCCTTCTGGAGCTTCTGGGTCATAATCATCATCCTCATCGTCCTCCATAGTATCAATACCTGCTTTTAAAATTGCTCGTAATCTTTCGTCTTCTTCCTTTTCTTTTTTCTCCCATTCAGCTCTTTTAATCTTATCTTCTTCGCTTTCATAAACTTCATCTAAAACAACTGTTTTAAAAGAATAAATATGAATATCTCCTTTTTCTCTATCAATATCGACTCTTACATTTGATAAAGAATTATAATTTTTTTTATAAGCTGAAGTAAGAGCTAATTCCATGGCCTCATAAACAACATCTTCTTTTATTCCCTTTTCTTTTTCCAAAACGGCTAATGCTGCTTTAAACTCCTTATTGTTCATTTTATTCACAACCTTTCTCTTTAGAACAAACATCTAATACATAAAAATCAGGAATTGGGTCTTTTTCATCTAAAATAGGACTAATTAATTTACTAACTGTAACACAATCTTCCACATCAATTATCCCATCTTTATCAATAACAACTTGTAAATTTTTGATACTTCCTTCCATTACAAAAGAAACTTCATCTAAATAATATCCATTCTCTACAATAATTGGTTCTATCATATTTTTAATCTCTTCTAGCACAATTTCACTCCTTTTAGTAAGGAAAGAGTGGGAATTTTTGTCCCACTCTCCTTTCAAATCATTTATATTATAACATATATTTTCAAAAATAAAAGCTATTTTTAACAATAAATTTCGTTTTTATTTTTAGCTAAATTTTGGTATAATAACTATGGAGATGATTTTATGAAAAACGAATCACAAAAAACAAAACATTTATCAATTGGAATTGGTGTACTATTTTTTTATTTTGCCATAATCTTTTTTCCATTTCAATTGCTTCCTTTTTCTTTACTTGACATCGATTATAAAATGCTTCCATTATGGATACGTATTATCTATGCTTTTATTTTTGAAGTCATTCAATTTGGAATCATTATTTTCTTATTAAAAGACCAATTAAAAAAAGATTTAATCGATTTAAAACAAAATCATAATGAATATTTTAAAAAATATTTTATTTATTGGTTTATACTATTAGGCGCTATGATGGCTAGTAATTTATTAATTGTATGGTTCACACCAAATGAAATTGCCAATAATGAACAATCCATTCATGAAATGCTTAAAATGGCACCAATTTATACATTTATTACAGCTGTATTTATTGCTCCATTTCAAGAAGAATTTGTATTTAGAAAAGCAATTCGTAATATTATTTCAAATGATATTCTTTTTATTTTAGTATCTGGATTATTATTTGGCTCTTTACATGTTGTTACTAGTTTAACAAGTTGGTGGCAATTATTATATATCATCCCTTATAGTATTCCTGGATTTATTTTCGCTTATTTACTTGTAAAAACAAACAATATTTTTGTTTCTGGTTTTATTCATTTTATTCATAATGGGGTATTAATGTCATTACAAATACTATTATTACTATTAGGTCAGCTCTAATAGTTTTTTTCTTCTAATTATGTTACAATATTTGTAAGGTGATTATATGGATATCCCAGAAAAAAAAAGTTTAAAAACAAAAATTATTATTATTTTTACAATCATTATTTGCATTATTGGCTCAATTTTATTATATAGTAGATTTATTGGAACATCAGGATTAGTCATAAAAGAATACAAAATCAAAAATTCAAAACTCCCTGAATCATTTTATGGACTAAAAATAGTTCATATTAGCGACATTCATTACGGCAGAACTATTACAAAAAGAGAATTTACAAAAATAATCGAAGAAATTAACTTACAAAAACCAGATATTGTTGTTTTAACCGGAGATTTATTAGATAAAAGTAAAACGTTATCCAAAGATGACATAAAAAATATCATAGAAGGATTAAAAAAAATTAATGCTACAATAGGAAAATATGCGATTACTGGAGAACATGACTTTGAAAAAAAAGAATGGGCAACAATCATCAAAGATTCTGATTTTATAAATTTGAATGATACTTATGAACTAATCTATAAAGAGGGATTTGAACCAATTATGATTGCTGGCCTTTCTACTAATTTAAAAGGTACGAAAAATGCAAAAGACAAGATTGCGCCTATTAATGAATATATTGATTCTATCAAAGAGGCCCAAGAAACTAATGTGCCACATTACAAAATTCTTCTTTTACATGAACCAGATTATATAAGTGAAATCACTTATCAAAACTATGACTTAATTTTAGCAGGCCACTCACATAATGGACAAGTTACCCCACCACTAATAGGTGCAATTATAAAACCAAATGGAGCAAAGAAATACTATGATGAATATTATTCCTTAAACTCAACTGACTTGTATATTTCTAGTGGAATTGGAACAACAAAATTAGATTTTCGATTATTTAATCATCCTTCTATTAACTTTTATCGAATTGTTAACAAATAAAATTTAAAAAAAAGCAATTAGATTCAAGGCTAATTGTTTTTTTCTTTACTGTAATTTGAACCACACCATTTTAATCATAATTTAAATTTACCTCATAAGAGGATTTTAAGTCAAATCAATTGACTTTTTCTTCTATTATGTTCTGCAAATAATGTATAACACCATCTGAACAATTATCAAAAAGAGTAACATCGTGAGCTACATTTTTCACCTCTGGAAGTGCATTTTTAAGAGCTACTCCATATCCACAGTTGGCAATCATATCAATATCATTTAAACCATCCCCAAAGGCTATAATTTCTTCATTTTTAATACCTAAATAATCTGCTAATTGTGAAACAGCATGATATTTTGAAACTCCTTTTTTGGTAATTTCTATCCACTGATTATCTTTAAAAGAATCTTGCATAATTAAAATTTCTAACTCTGGAAAATCAGTTTTTAATATCTCATATAATTCTAGAACAGCATGATTCGCTTTCATCGCAATAGAAATATGAGAAACATCTAAATTTTTATTTAAAATTTCTTCTTTATTTGTTACTGTTTTTACAAAATAAGTATTTTCTATTTCTGTCTTAGAATATTTATAAATCATATTTTTATCACATATATCAATAAAACGACAATCATCACTATAATAGTCAAGTACTTTTTCCACAATTTCTTTTGAAATAATATTTTGAAAAAGAGGTGCCCCTTTCAAATTATATGTACAAGCTCCAGTATCTGCAATCAAATAGTTTGCAAAATTAGCACCATCTGTTGCCTCTAATATAGAAATATAAATTCTACCTGTCGCTATTACAATAATATATCCTTGTTCTTTTAATTTCATCAAATACTTCTTTGTTTCTTCCGATGGTTTTCTCATTTCATTTAAAAGAGTTCCATCTAAATCAGTCACGATCATTTTCATCATCAAATTCACTTCCTTTTAAACCATTTAAATTTTTCTACATCATAAAAAATGTTAGAATATTGAAAGTTTATTCTATATTTCTAAACTTTATTATACTATAAATAGTTTATCATAATTTGGCATGATACAAAATATTTTTGCTCAAAAGATTTCAATAAATATCTATAAAAATAGTATATTCATTCCAAATATACTATGTTTTAATCTTCTATTAATATCTTTTTTCAGGTAATTTTCTGCCAAATATTTCCACATCCTTTAATTGTTCTGGTGCTTTACTCATCATAATACTTCCATGTCCTGTTAAATTAATAACATAAAAATCTTTTGTAAAATCATTATTATAATATTGATTTATTAAATTTAAAATTTCTGTTACTTCTTCTACTGCTCCACAAGGTAAAGCTGTTTTGGTAAAAGGAGCACCTTTTATATAACAATGTGAATGTATCATATAATTGATATTTGGCAATTTTTCATAAATTCGAACTTGAATTGGAGTATCAACTGAAGGCTTATCATTTCCACAATAATAAATTTCATTATGTTTCATATACACAGGAACAAATTCATTGATAGAGATAAATTCCTTATTTACATTTCTCTTACTAACAAAAATATATTTATCAGACCGAAAGGACGGAAACCCCTTTGGACAGCGAAATGAGGCATTCCCTAAGAATCTTTTCACATCTTTTGTTTCAAATAAAGATTCTGTAAATTTAATTGCATAATTTTTTACAATTTCTAAAAATTCTTGTTTTATGGAGTCAATAATTTCTGTGGATAATTGGTCTGTTTCATTCTTCAATATATTCAAAATTTGTTTCATATCCTCATTACTTGCTTTTGAAGATTTTGTAGAATCACGTTTCACATTTTTTAAAAATTGACTATCTAAGTTTTGTCAATACTAAATTTATAAAAATATTATACCACTACTAAAATCACGAAAATAGGCATTTTTTTAAAATTTTCGTGTA
>JAAWNF010000009.1 GCA_022798795.1 Bacilli bacterium | reverse complement strand
AAAAACGAGAAAAAATAAAGGAAGCTTATACAAATGCACCACTTCCGAATTAATATTCTTTGCGACTTATTTAGGTGTCACATCATTGACAACTAAACAGATATAAGTTTGATAGATGAACTATCTTTCGATTGGAATTTCAAAGTAAAAAGTTGTTCCTTTTCCCTTTTTAGAAATAACTCCATATTGAAACTTGTGGTCTTCTAGTATTTTTTTTACAATGGAAAGACCTAATCCAGTTCCTATTACGTTTCTTTGATGCTTTTTTTCGTTCTTGTAATATTTATCCCATATATGTGGTAAGTCTTTTGAAGAGATTCCTTTTCCACTATCTGTAATTTCTACTCTGATTTTATTTTCAAGTTTTAAAATTTTTATCCAAATGGTTTTATTTTCTCCTGTATAGTTAATTGCATTGTTGATTAGATTATAAATAACTTGTTCCATTTTTTTTATATCAGCACAAATGATAATGGATTCATTTTCTTCAAAAATAAAGGTGTAATTCTCGGTTTCTCTTAATATATCATATCGTTTTAATATTTTTTCCATCAATTTTGTTAAATCAATCTTTTCTTTTTTTAATGGTTCAATAGAAGCTTGTACTTTTGAAAGTTCTAAAATATCATTTACAAGAATATTAAGTCTGTCTGCTTCCTCGATGATGACATTTAGGTTTTGATTTCTTTTTTCTTTGTTGTTAGAGTTTAAGTCTCGTGCCATTTCTGCATAGG
This sequence comes from Bacilli bacterium, assembly GCA_022798795.1. GTDB lineage: Bacteria > Bacillota_I > Bacilli_A > RF39 > UBA660 > MGBC102946. The sequence continues at coordinate 29,135 of JAAWNF010000009.1, read as the reverse complement.
CTTTAATCATGGTAAGTGGAGTTTTTAAGTCATGTGATACATTAGCCATTAAATCTCTTCGTAATTCTTCTGTTTTAGAGAGCTCATTTTTCGCATGATTTAATGTATTTGATAAAACTTGTATTTCTGCGATATCTGTTTTTCCATTAAATTCAAAATTATAGTCTCCTTTTGACATTTTTCTGGCTCCATCATTCAGCTCAATGATTGGTGCTGATATTTTTTTTGATATGAAATAAGCAATGACAAAAGATAGCAATAAGACAATAATGGTGACATAAATCAGTTGCGTAGATAATATCTTTGTTGTTGCATCTAGAGGCTCTAAAGAAGCGCTAATAAAGGCGTAAGTTTGATTATCTAGTTTGACTCCATAAATTAGCATTTTGTTTTTAAAATCAGAATTTGTAATAATGTAACTTTGTTTTTTGAGCCCACTTTCTATAAAATGATATTGGTAGGATGTTCTATTTTTTTTATCAAACATCATGCATCCTCTATTAAAAGAGCTAGAAATAAATGCAGCGTCTCCTTTTTGGAGTACTTCAATACAAACTCCTTTTTCATAAGCAATCATATTAAACATAGTTTCAATATTGTTTTTATCATAAGTTTCTATAATTTTATTCGCCGTTTCGTTCAAGTCTTTCTTTTTAGACCATTCATAATAATCATCTAAAAAAGAGATTTGAAAAAACCATAAAAATATCAGTATGATGCATGAAAAAAGAGCCAAATAAAGCCAAATTTTGACTGTTAAACTATTCTTCTGGAAGGACAAATTTATACCCCATTCCTCTAACTGTAACAATTAGGTCTCTATATTTTCCTAGATTATTACGAAGCATTTTAATATGTGTATCTATTGTTCTATCATCTCCATAGAAGTCATATCCCCAAATTTTGCTAAGCAATTGCTCTCTTGAAAGAGCAACATTAGGATTGCTCGTGAAATAAATTAAAAGTTCGTATTCTTTTGGAGTGATTGATAATTCTTTTCCTTCCACTGTTACAGTATGTGCTTTTTCGTCAATTACTAAGTCATGATAAATATAGATGTCATCTCTAATTTTATTACAACGTTTTAAGATTGCTTTTATTCTAGCCATTAATTCTTTTGGACTGAATGGTTTGGTTAAATAGTCATCAACCCCTAGTTCAAAACTAGATAGTTTATCGTATTCTTCTGTTCTGGCAGATAGAATGATAGTAGGAATATTTTTTATTTCTTTCATTTGTTTAAACATATTCAATCCATCTAGTTTTGGCATCATAATATCAAGTATTAAACAGTCAATATCTTCCCGTTTAATGATTTCTAGTGCCTCTTCTCCATTACATGCTTCTAAAATTTCATATCCTTCATGTAATGCATATTCTTTTACAACTTCTCGAATTAAAATTTCATCATCTACAATTAATAATTTCATAGTTCACCTCTATATTTTATTATACAGAAAAATATGTAGTTTACGTGAAAAAATAAGCCAAAATTGACTTATTTTAAAGCTGTAGGATTTTTTCTATATTGTGCTTCTCTTTCTGCACTATAACCTTTTACAATGTTTTTATTTTTCACTCTAAAAATTTCCATTACTTTTTTTCTTTCTGCTAAATTTAAAGGAAATGACATTCCGATTTTATCTTTAAATTTAACCACTAAACTTTTTCCCGTTTCAACAAGGCCATAACGTTTGATTCCTTTTTCATACATCCATACAGCTTCATTTACTTTATGATAAGTAAAATTGTAACCTTTTGTATCAAAAATATAATTGTTTGTAATTCTAATATCTTTGTTTTTAAATAAGTATGGTCCATTTTGATATTCGAAACTAGCTTTGTCTGCATTTCCTTCTTTTTCTAGTGTCTTTCTTCCATATATAATAAATTTATTTGGATTTACAATCATTTTTAAGCCTTCATATACTTTAAATAGCAGTAATAAAATAATGACACCTACTAGAATAATTAAAAAGATAAACGGAAAGCCTTCCCCATCATATTGGTTCAGCATGTAATTAAAAAACATTCCTCTTGTTTGTTCTTCTGTAATAATTTCTGCTTCATTTGTAAAGCGTTCAATATAATCTTTTTCTACTTTTTCTTTTGTTTCTTTAAATACTTTATTTTTAAATGGAGTAAAGTTTCCAGAAATTTCTCGTTCTCCAGTTTGTGCTAATAATTCATCTGCGGTTGTAGTATCTGCGAGTGTTAAAATAACATATCCTTCTAAATCAACATCTAGAAATTTTCCAACCGTAACATCATCTACCACATAATTATATCCAACATCATAAATGTTTGCCGTTTTAATTGTTGTAAATCGTCCTTCTTGCTGACATTTTTGAAGTTCTTTATAATTGGTTGCTACACAAGTCCCTTTAAATGTTCCAGTAACTTGTTTATGAAAAATAATTAACGGAGTAAACATTATTATCGTTAAAATGAGATATAAAAGTGTTTTTTTGATTCCTTTCTTTTTGATTATCTCTTTAAATTCTTTCATATAAATCCCCTCTCATCGAATAATCGTATTTATTATATCATATTTTTTTATCTAGAACAAAAAAAGAAATTATTTTCATAATTTCTTCAAAGCAGTTGCTTGGTAAAATCCAGTTGTTCCTGTTTCATTTCCAACACGGTATGGGTATGGTGCTTGAGAGTCAATTGCAAGAATTGTTCTTTTGTATCCAATTCCCCAAGCGATTTTCCCGCTTCCATCTTTAGAAGCACGGCCAGGTGCAATAATTGTAACAGTATCTCCAACTGATAATTCATTCCCAGAGCTTACTTTTAAATCATTTTCACTTACCCAACCTAATCCATTATTGATGTTATAAGGTTTTGTCGCATTTGCGTTATCGTTAACTCTACTGATAATTGCATTCAAGTTGGTTCTATTTTGTCCTGGACCATTTCCATAGCTATCTTTATATAAGGTTCCTGTGAATATTACTTGGTCTCCGACTTTGAATTTTCTAGTTGGTGGGTTTTCTTCTTCTAAATGATTTAATCCTTTTTCACGAATTAATTTTGGGTAATCTTTATAAGCAATGTCTCCATCAACATATCCATTGATTCCTGAGAGTGTTAATTTTGAAGTATATTGCCACATTCCAAATGGTTTTGTATAAGTTGGCTCATTACTCCATTGTGCTAACCAATGGTCAAATTTATCTAATTTGGGACTGTTTAATCTGTTTACAAACCAATCTAAATTCGCATATATTCCAACATAGTAACCAGCTTCTTCCATCTTTTGACAATAATGATAAACAATATCATTTAAAGTCTCTAATGGAAGTTTTTTTTGAACTTCACTTTCTACATCTAAAAAGATTGGATATTCTATTTTTTTGTTTTTGATTAAACGTAATGTATGTTCTACTTCACTGTTTGCTTGCTCAATTGTTGTTGCATAACTATATAAATATACTCCATATGGAATGTTTAAACGTTCGCATTCTTGTGTATTTCTTTCATATTTGTTATCATCTTGTGATGTTAAATTATTGCCAAATCCACACCTGATAATGGCGAAATCAATTGATTTTTTTGCTTCTTCCCAATTGATATTTCCTTGATGGGTCGATACATCGATTCCTTTTGCCATAAAACACCTCCTTTCATAATATTTTATGAAAGGCTTTTTATTTGACATAACGAAAATGACTAAAAAAGAGAATTTTCGTTCTCTTAAAAAATAACCATTCCTATTACAATGAAAGCAAGTATGATGCGATACCACATAAAAATTTTAAAGTCATGCTTCTTTAAGTATTTTAATAAAAACTCAATACATAATAGTCCTGCGATAAAAGCAACTAAAATGCCTATTATGAAGATATTCGCATTGGCTCCTATCACTTTCCATGTTTCACTTTTTAACAAATGTAAAGTGACAGCTCCTAAGACAACTGGGGCAGATAAATAAAAGGAAAATTTTGCAGCATCTTCTCTATTTAATTTTAATGTTCTAGCAGCCGCAATGGTTGTTCCACTTCTAGAAAATCCTGGGATGAGAGCAAATACTTGAGCACAGCCAATGATAACCCCTTCTTTTAAACTCATCTTTTCAATAGAGTTTGTCTGTTTTGATACTTTGTCAGCAAAATAAATGATAATTCCCATAATTGCTAAAGCGAGTGCGATTAAAATGTAGTTACTTCTAATTGCATTTTCTATCAGGTCTTCAAAAAGAACTCCTACAATGGCAGCTGGTATGGTTGCAAAAACCAAAAACCAGAGAATTTTTCCTTCTTTATCATGGATTCCTTTGGTAAATCCTTTTATAATCATTTGAATAAAATCTTTAAAGAAATAAATTCCAATGGCAAGTAATGTTCCTAAATGGAGTGCGATATCTAAACAGAGTGCTACATTTTCATGAATTCCATCCCCTATTCCGAATATATCCCTAAAAATAATGAGATGGGCAGATGAAGAAATTGGTAGGAATTCTGCAATTCCCTGAACAATTCCCAAAATAACAATTTCAAATATTCCCATAACTTGTTCCTCCAATTCTAATAATCATTATATCAGTTTTTGATGCAATTTAGAAGCTAAGAATTTAAATTCATCGGTTCATTGATAAACTCTTTGTCTTCTCTTAATAATTCGTGCATATATTCTTCTTCATTTTTTAGGGATACTTCTTCGATTCTATCTACTCTACATTTTTCTGCTTTGATAATAGAAAGAACTTTGTCTGCTGCTGTTGTTAATTCATCATTGACAACAACATAATTATATTTTGTTACCTCATTGATTTCTTTGTAAGCAATTTTAAACCGTTCTAATATTTTTTCTTTGGTGTCTGTTCCTCTATTTTCAAGTCTTCTTTTTAATTCTTTCAAAGAGGGAGGCATGATAAAAATGCAAAGTGCTTCAGGTATTTGTTTTTTGACATTCATTGCTCCTTCAATTTCAATTTCTAAGATAACGTCTTGTCCTTTATCCAAGTGTTCTTGAATTTGTGCTTTTGGTGTACCATAATAATTTCCAGCATAATTGGTATACTCTAAGAAATAGTTTTCTTTTAATTTTTCTTCAAATTCTTCTTTTGATATAAAATAATAGGTGACTCCTTCTTGGTCGTTGGTTCGTGGTTTTCTAGTGGTTGCTGAAATAGAGACCCAAAGGTTTTCACCTTGATGAAGCATTTCTTTGATAACAGAGCCTTTCCCTGCACCAGAAGGTGCTGAAATAATAATTAAAATTCCTTGTTTTTTTGATTTTATCACAATAATTCCCCTCCCTTTGTTATCACATTATAACATATTTTATAGAAAAAGAACTAAAAAAGTTCTAATTGTGTTTGTTCTTTTCCTTTTGGAACATATTTTTGATAATTTCGATTCACTTGATATTCTTTTTCTAACTGATTTAAAAGTTTAAATAGTTGTATTTTATATTCTTTCATCTTGTTTTTCTGATGATATAAGTTCCATAGTTTCTGATGCTTTTCAGGAAAGGATGTCAAAATAAATTGAAAAAAGTCTGTTCTTGTAATTCCTCTTAAATTTAGTAAGCCAGTTATCATATAGTCAACTTTGCATTTAGAAGCCACTTCAAAAATATTTTTTAAATTGTTTCTAGTAGCTGTGATATAAGGTATGATTGGCATCAAATGCCAACCGACAGTTAGTCCTTCTTCCCCCAGTTTTTGAATGGTTTGAATTCGTTTTTTTACTGAGGATGCATTTGGTTCTATGATACTTGCTAAATTTTGGTCTAAGGTTGTAATGGTACAAGCAATTTGTACACCAGCTACTTTTGATAATTCTTTTAATAAATCAATATCTCTTAAAATGAGAGATGATTTTGTACTGATAATGGCAGGTGTTTTATATTTGATTAAAAGTTTTAATATTTCTGGCATTAATTTCATTTCTTTTTCAATCGGTTGATAGCTATCTGTGATGCCACCAAGGTTGATGACATCTCGCTTCCAACTTTTGCTACTTAATTTCTTTTCTAATTCTTCTACAATGTTTTCTTTGATATAAATGTGGTTAAAAAACTGATTGTCTTCTAAGTAGCGATGAGAATATTTGGCAAAGCAATAAACACAATGGTGTTCACAACCACGATATATGTTTAAATCATAATGGTATGGCAAAAAACTATTAATTTTATTTAATGCACTTTTACATGTTATTGTTTGATAACTAAATTTATCGTTCATAAATATCACCATATTCATTATATAACGAACATAAGTTCTGCGCAATGGCTATTTTATTGTTTTTTGGTATTGTGAGATAATTGGATTCCTTTCAAAATCTTTAAGCAGTTTTGCTAATAAATCATAACTTAATTGAGGAGCAGTGATAACTTTATGTTTTATTTTATTGATATCTAGAAATGTAAATCCTGGGATGCAGCATTCTAATATTAAGGTGCGAAATTGTTTCAATAGTATTTGTAATTGTTCTGGAGATTTTAGGTGGTGGCAATTGTTACCATCTATATCAATGATTTGTACCTCTTCTTCTTTTGTTATCACGATGTTGTCTTGAAATAAATCATCTAAAATGAGATTCTGTTTTGTAAGTTCCTGTAAGTTTCTGCTCAATTCTTTTAATTTTTGAATTTTAAAAGGAAGAGGTCTGGTAAAGATGGTTTCAAAAGAAGCTGCATCAAATGGATGTAAAACCGCTCCTATAAATTGAGTATTAAAATAAATTGCTCCTAGTGGTAACTGGGTGTGTTTGATTTTTGGTTGAAATGAGATAATCTCTTCTAATCTAATGTCACTATAAGAGTATGGGTTATGATAAAGTTTATAAAGGCGAGAACCTACTTTATATAAATTGCCTTCACTCCCATCAAAATCTGGTTTCTTAGATAATAATTCCATGTATTCTTCATTAGAAAGTATCACTTTTTCCACTTTTTATCCCCCTTTTTTGGAATGCTATTGTATCAATAATTATCGGGTTTGTCAAAACCTATTTTTGACTATTTTATTCTTTTATTATATGATATATAGGAATTGGAGTTGGAAGTATGCTTGCAAAAAGTATTAATGCAACTACCCTACTATTAAATGGGATTACATTTATTGTTTTGGGAATTTGTTTATTTTTTATCAATCATTTGACTTTGAAAATCCTACTTTTCATTTTTGGAGGATTGACTATTTTATTTGGTGTTTTTTCTATTTTAAAATTGTTATGGGAAAAGCAAGTAAAAAATGCTTGGATGTCCATTTTAAATGGAGTACAAGATATCATTATCGGTATTTTAATATTCTCTTTTTCTGATTTTATTCTACATAGTTTTGGGGTGTGTTTTGGACTTTATTTGCTCCTTCATACCATAATTAATAGTATTGAATATTTTATTTATAGAAAATATCAAATTAAAGGAAGACTCCGCATTATTTTAAATATTTTGGTTTTAATTTTATTTTTAATTCCTTTATTATTTAATATGGAACAAAATATTCAGGTGACTTCTATTATTTTGGGTATTTATTTAATCAGTTATGGTTTTACTAAAATTACTGATTTTTTTACTATTTTGATTCCTAAAAGGACTACAAATAAAATTAAGCAGCAAATTCAAATTCCTCTTCCTGTGATTTTGAACGCTTTTATTCCAAGACGGTTAATTACTTTGGTAAATGAAATGTTGGAAGTTGAAAATGACGATTTTAGTTATCAAAAGCAATCTGTTGTTCCAGATATTTATGTTTTGATTCATCTAGCAAAAGGTGGAACTGCAGCAATGGGACATATGGAAATCGCATTTGAAGGGAAAATTTATTCATATGGAAATTATGATATGCATTCAAGAAGTTTATTTGATGCAGTTGGAGATGGAGTTATTTTAGTCGCTGATAAAGAAAAATATATTGCATATATGATAGAGAAAAAAGACCGTTATTTGGTGGAATTTGGGCTTACTTTAACAAATAAAGAAAAAAAAGTAGTAAAAGAACAAATAGAAAAATTAGTTTCCACGAATACAGTTCCCTATTTTCCTGATTTTGAATTAGCAGAAAAAGAGTTACTTCCAAAAGGAAATTATCAGGATATGTCCAGTGAAATTTATAAGTATGCTAATGGAAAGTTTTATAAAATTACAAAAGGAAAATATAGAAAATTTTTTGTATTAAAAACAAACTGTGCAATGGTAGCTCAATATGTTTTGAGTTCTATTGGAAAACAGATTTTGTGTGTAAATGGAATTATTACTCCAGGAGCTTATTATGATTATTTAAATGCCCGTTTTAAGTTAAAAAATACCAATGTGATTAGTAGGAAAGTTTATACGAGAAAGGATTTTGCCAATGGAGAATAAAAGCTTTAATGTATTATATAATAATGCTGAAAAATTAAAATATGAGGAAAGATGCTTGGAACAGTTGAAAAAATATTTGTTAAAACAAGGGTATCCAGCAGAATCCTTTCATTATCCATTTCATTTTGATTCTATCTATTGTGATTTATTAATTTCTAATCCAGAAACCAATGAACCTCTGATTTATTTTGAAGTGAAAACAAAAGAAAGTATGAATAATGGATACCGCTATTATCAAAAGTATAAGTCTAATATTTCTAATGCCCTATTTTATTTGATTTATTTAGATGAAACGAAAGAGCTAAAGTTAATAAAAATGTATCCAAGTATGCCATTTTCAAAATTTATGACAATTTTAAACAGTAATTATACTTCTACTCTACCTCTATATAAAGAAATTGTAAAAGAACAATTCATTTTAGAAAAAGAAAAGAAAAAGAAATCAATTAAGAAAAAGAGAGATTTGTTTTCTCTTTGGTGTAATGGAATAACTTTAGCTATAATCATTTTATTTATATTAGAATTATTTGATGTTTTTAGATGGACAACAGAACGCATTGTTATAATTGTTTTGATTTCATTTATTCCTGTTCTTCCACTGTTTGCTGAAATTAAAATAGGAGATTATACTTTTAAACGAAAAAAACAAGATTAATGTCTTGTTTTAATTTGCAACTCTATGATGAATTTCTGGAGTGCTCATTGTAATTTTTTCAAATGTGTAGCCATTATTTTTTCCATACCTAATAATTTTTCTAATTGCATTTAATGTTTTATAGTTTCCATTAAAATCATGCATTAAAACGATATTGTTTTTATTTCCTAAGTTTTTGATAACGTTGTTATAAACTTCATCTGATGTACGTGCTTCTCCTGCATCTCCACTTCCTACATTCCAATCAAAATAATGAAATCCTTTTGATTTTACTTCCTGTGTCAAAGTTGTCATTATTCCAGGGTTAAATCTACTGACTGTGTTTGAACTTCCTCCTGGAAAACGAATTATCATTGGTTTTTGTCCTGTGATTCGTTCTACTTTCTTTTGAATTATTTCTAAGTCTGTAAAAAAGGCATTGGAAGAACTATAGATTTGTTTGTAATTGTGGCTACTACCATGAAGTGCGACTGTATGTCCTTCTTCATATTCTCGTTTTATTAAATAGTCCAATTCTGAACTACGGTTTAAAATAAAGAAAGTTGCTTTTACATTTTCTTCTTTTAAGATATCTAAAAGCTCTGGTGTAATAGAAGCACTTGGACCATCATCAAAAGTAAGATAGATAACTTTTCCATTTGATGGTTTTGGTCCCAAAACAACAATTTTTCGACTCATTTTTGTAGTATTAGAAGAACTATCTGTTACTTCATAAGTAACTTCATAGGTTCCTATTTTGTGAGTATCTAAATTCGATTTTACGACTACTTTTTTTGTAATATCTCCATCACAATTGTCAGTTGCTTGATATCCAGGTTCTTGATAAGTTTCTCCGATGTAAAGGGAATAAGCATTCCCATCATTTAATGTAATAACTGGCGCATTTTTATCTTGATATTGAATTTCTCTTTTTATGAAAGAAAAGTTTCCAGATTTGTCTTTGACTGAATAAAGTATATGGTCTTTATTATTTTTGACAATGACATCTTTTGTTAAATCCCCATCATAATTATCCATGCTTGTATACCCTTCTTCTTCGTATTTGCTTCTTGGACAAATAATAGCAGGATTAGCCCCTTTTAGTGTAAGTGTAGGTGGTGTTTGGTCTAAAACGGATACATAACGAATTTTCTGATAGGCTTGTCCATTATAATGAATTTTATAAATTACTTTATAGGTCCCTATTTTTTTGGTATTGATGTTATTTTCAATCACTACTTTATTGGTCATATCCAAATATACTCTATGAGCATGATATCCAGGTTCTTCATAGGTATCGTTTAGATTTAGAATGAGATTTCCTTTTTCTAATGTGATAGTTGGAATGATGTTTGCAATGATGATAATAAAAAAGTCGGTAAAAAGTAGTATGATGGCAAGTGTAAATAACCATTTTTCTTCTTTTTCCATCATACATCACCAACCTTTATTCATCATAATTATCTAAAAAAGAGTGTTTTTCTCCGCCTTTTCGATAAGCAATTACTGCATCTAAGTTAACATTTTCGATACTTCTAAAAATATTGATGTCTACATAATCGCTTTTTTTTCGGAATTCATGAATTAAAGCTTTCATTTCTAATCGTTTTGAAAGACTTGGGTCCACTTTTTCTGTATGTTCTGTAAACCTGCAAGCGCAGTTTAAAAACTCTAGATGATTGCTGTTTTTCCATGAAATGATATCGTGTTCTTTTACATAATAAAGAGGTCTTATTAGTTCCATTCCTTCAAAATTTTCACTATGAAGTTTTGGCATCATTGTTTTGATTTCCCCGCCATAGAACATAGAAAGTAATATGGTTTCAATGGCATCATCAAAATGGTGTCCTAAAGCAATTTTATTACATCCGAGCTCTTTTGCTTTGCTATATAAAGAGCCTCTTCTCATTCTTGCGCATAAATAGCAAGGATTTCCTTCTGTTAATCCATTCACAGAATCGAAAATATTGCTTTCAAAAATGATAATTGGAAGATTCATTTTCTTGGCATTTTCTATAATTAACTCCCTATTTTTTTTGTTATACCCAGGGTCCATTACAATGAACTCTAATTCAAAGTTTATTTTTCCATGTCTTTTAATTTCCTGCATACATTTTGCTAATAAAAAAGAGTCTTTTCCTCCAGAAATACAGACTGCAATTTTATCATTTTCTTTGATTAATTCATAGTCTGTAACGGCTCTAACAAATCTTCCCCATATTTTTTTTCGATATTTTTTAATGATGCTTTTTTCTATTTCTTTATATTCTTCCATAAATAACCTCTAACATTCTTTGTTACATACATCTCCTAAGATAGTATGCATATATTCGCTATATATCAAAGCCAATTCTTTTTCTTCTTCTTTGGTTAAGCCTGTATTTGGATTGGCTTTTCTTATATGGCAACCAATAATTTCTCCGTCTTTTACGAAAACAATTGTTGGAAAGTATAAACGTTTTATTGTTTCGTTTTTTAAGCCCTCATAAATAGGTAGATGTGGTTCTAAAATGTCTAAAAGTTGATAGTATTCTTTGGTTCCTTCTTTCTCTGTTACGATTTCCCCGTTTATATCTAAATGTTTTGTATCTCTTATTTCGGTTGCATTTAAATAATAAATGGTTTCAATTCCCACCATGTTGGCTGTATTCAGCAATGTTTCTATGATACTTCTACTTAAAAAGTCGTCTGGAGCACCAAAATAGATAATGGCTGTTCCCTCTTTTAGCAAATGTAAGACTTCTTCTATATTGGAATATTGAATGGCATTATCTTCTGGTATGGAAACCTTTTGATAAGTGTTATATCCTATTGTTTTTCCATTTAAGGTCTCATATTCTTCTTTAAAAATAATTGCGTCTGTTTTCTTTTTTTCTTCTTTATTACAACCTGATACAATTGATACTATTATGATTAAAATTAATACAGCCTTTTTCATATTTTCACGAACCCATTCCACAAACATTATACGGAAAAAGTAGTTTATGGTCAATAGAAAAAGAAATCATAAGCTTATTTTTAGAAATATCATGATTTTTATAAATGATTCAATAAAAAAACTCGTTTCTAATTATAGAAACGAATGTTAATTATCTATTTTTATTAATCCAATCTTCTAACATTGGTTTTGGCATAAATCCATGCTCTGTAGAAACTGCTTCTCCATTTTTAAATAGCATTAAAGTAGGAACACTCATAATCGCATATTTTTTAGAAAGCTCTGGACATTCATCAACGTCCATTTTTACAATTTTCACATCTGCTCTTTCGCTTGCCATTTCTTCTAAAACTGGTCCTAACATTTTACAAGGCCCACACCAAGTAGCAAAAAAATCTACTAAGACAAGCTCATCATGAATTAAGTTTTCAAATTCATTTTCATTTCCATGAATGATTTCCATTATTCTGTCGCCTCTTTTCTATATTTATTTAATACACTATCTACATTGTCAATTACTAGTTTGTTCTTTTCAATCAGTCTATCAACAGAAGATAGTTTTACAATATCATATTTTAAGAATAAATCCAATGTTTCTAGATTGAATTCTGTTGCACTTTCTGCTACTTCATATTTTTCTTTTAAAGATGCAAATTCATCAATTACTTTCATACTACTATTTACCATATTTGATAAAATAGGAGTCGATTTTAAAATTTTGTTAGCGTATTTTGATTCTTGTACTGCTTTGATGTGAAACATTGGTAACATTAATACATAAAGAATAATAAATGTAATTACGAAATATTCGACAATACCAATCAATGCTCCTAATAGTTTTGATGGAATTCCAAGTACAATTGTTGCTTTTAAAATTGCTTCAAACAGTGTTGTTGCAAGCATCAATACTTTTAGTGCAACCATCAAAATTGTAAACACTACTAAAAAAGCAATTACTTCATATAGTAAAATATTTAAGACAGTAACTCCTTTTAATACCCCACCAAATTTAAAAAATGGCAAATGTTCATATAAAAATACAGAAACTGGATTTTTTAGGAAGAATGATAAGACAACAACAAGAATTAATCCCAAACAAGAAACCAATTGCTTTGTTGCTCCCCTTTTCCATCCAATTGCTACCCCTGATAAAATGAATACAATGATAATGATATCAACTAAATTCAAATTAACCATTCCCTTCTATTAAAATTATATTATAAATTTGTCGAAAAAGAAAGAATTTTCTTGGATTTATGGTAAAATAACAATATAGGAGGCATAAATTATGACAATTACATTAAAAGTTAGTGAAAATACAAAAAAGAAAATGATAGAGTATTTTGAAGATAAAAAACGTTTAAAAACTCCACCTTATGCAGTTTTTCAAGCAGATGAATCTGATACTGTTGTTACACTTTATGAGTCTGGGAAAGCTGTTTTTCAAGGTACGAGTGCGGATATAGACGCTACTATGTGGAAAGAGATGGAACAACATTTAAATCCATTAAAGCAAGTAGAAATGACAAATAGTGAACAAAAAGAGAAGAAAGAAAAAAAAGAGATTATGATTGACCCTAATATTTATTATGCTTCTTCTATTGGCTCAGATGAAGTTGGAACAGGAGATTATTTTGGTCCTATGGTTGTGACAGCTGCTTATATTAAGAAAGAAGATATTCCTTTTCTAGAAGAACTAGGAGTAAAAGATTCTAAAAAATTGACAGATGATAAAATTCTAGATATTGTTCCAAAATTAATCAAAAGAATTACATACCATTCTATTGTTTTATCAAACAAAGAATATAACGAACGATATAGTTCTGATGTTAATATGAACAAAATAAAAGCAATTATGCATAATAAAGCATTGTTTGAATTGGTTCAAAAAAATTTAGGACAGGAATATATTGTAGTGGATGAATTTGCGAAACCAGGTGTTTATTTTCATTATTTAAAAGGTCTTCCTAATGTCGTTCGGAATATTACTTTTATGACAAAGGGAGAAGATAAATGTCTATCTGTTGCTTGTGCTTCTTTGATTAGTAGATATATTTTTATTGGAGAATTTGATAAACTAGGAGACTCATTGGGCGTCTTTTTACCAAAAGGAGCGAGTGATGTGGTGGATGAAATGGGAGTTAAAATCGCAACTCAATTTGGATTTGGGAAATTGAAAGAATGTGCGAAATTAAATTTTAAGAATACAGGAAAAATTCAAAATATGTTACAAAAAAAACAAGGGCTATAAAAGTTCTTGTTTTATTCTATTACTTGATATTTATATTGACTATTATGTTCTGTAATCTTAACGGTTAAATCATCAGAAAGTAATTCTTCTGTTTTTGGATTTTTAATATCTGCTGCAATATAACCACCCATTTTTAAATCTGCTAGTGTGATTGTAATACTTCCACCATTCACAGGCAATTCTGAAATATGGTCCGCTGACCACTCTTTCGCGCCATCTATTACTGTATTTAATTGTGCTTGATATAATGTTTCATTACTTTCTTTAATTGCTTTATCGATTGCAGGAACGATTAAAAGTGCTAGAAGTCCTAATATTGTAATGACTCCCAATAATTCTGCTAATGTAAAACCTTTTTTATTCATATTAGATGCTCCTATTCTATAATTATTATAAATGAAATTTTTATTTTTTACAAGTAGAATTCTAAAATTAGCTTTATAAAAAAAACATACATGAAGTGTATGTTTAAGCTTTTTTCTTGTTTCCTTTTATTGCTCCTACTTTTGAAGTAATATCTTGACCAAAGAATTTATAAGTTGTAATTAAAATAATAGAAAGTGGTAATGCCATAATAATACCTGCAATTCCCCATAAAATTCCTCCTGCAAATACTGCGAAAATCGTAATTAATGGATGTAATTCATTTGATTTTCCGTAAACAACTGGATTGATAATATATCCGTCTACATTGGATAATACAGCAAATGCAATACAAGTTCTAATAAATAAGGCAGGATTAATTACAAACGCTGTAATAGCTGCTATGATATTGACAAAAATTCCTCCAAAGTATGGAATTAAGTTTCCTAAAGCTGCAAGTAAACCTAGTAATATTGCATTTGGATGTCCGATTATTGTAAATGCGATAGAATATTCAAAGAATGAAATCACTACAATTTTTAAGAATCCTCCTAAATAATTCTGCATTTCATTGTCTAATCTTCTAACATAAACATAAGCTCGTTCGTTTTTTCTTACCAAATAACGTTTTACGTTAGCTCTAATTCTTTCCATATCCGATAAAATATAAATAGAAGCTGCGAAAATGATAAAGAATGTAGAAAGATAATTGATGGAAAGTCCAATTGCATTCATTGCCCCATCTGATACATAAGTTCCTAGTTTTTTTACAATTTCATCAAATACTCCTGATAAAGAATCTTGAACGCCACCTAAGTCAATATTATAATTTGTTGTGATTTCTTTACAGAAAGCAATGATACTGTTAAAAAGGCTAGAAACTTGGTTGAATAATAGTGGTCCAACCATAACAGATAATACGACAATTGTTCCAAGCACGACACCTAATATGATAAAGATGCCTACTCCTTTTGGAATTTTCTTTTTTTGTAAAAATTTTAAAATTGGGTATAAAGCATATGCAACTGCAAAGGCTACTATAAATGGAGAGATAATCTTAAGACAAGTATTAAATACTCCCCCCCATAAGTTTCCTGTTCGATACATTAAAAATATAATCAACATGACAAGCGCAAGATTAATCAGTTTAAAGTCTATTTTGTTTTTTAACATATAATTACCTACTTTCTAAAATAATGGTTACTGGTCCATCATTGATAAGATTTACTTTCATTTCTGCTCCAAAGATTCCAGTTTCTACAGGAACAAAAGAAGCCAATTTTTGGTTCCAAAGCTGATATAGAGAAATGGCTTCTTCGCCTTTCATTGCGTGAACATAACTAGGTCTTCTTCCCTTCTTTGTATCTGCATATAAAGTAAATTGAGAAATGCTAAGAACGCTTCCTTTGACATCTAATAAAGAGCAATTCATAATTCCATTTTGGTCATCAAAGATTCGTAAATGAACTACTTTATCAATTAAATAATCAATATCTTCTACAGTATCTCCAGGGGTAAATCCAACTAAGATAACCAACCCATTATCAATTGAACCAACTACTTTTTTGTCAACTTCAACACTGGCTTGTTTGCTTCTTTGAACAACCAATTTCATTATTTCATCATCCTTTCAACGGATGTAATATCACTCATAGCTTCTAATTCATTCACAAATTTCATTAAATTTTCTTTTCCATCAACCAATATAGTAAGTTCACACATCAAAGCATCAGAGGAATTCATATTGTTGATGCTTTTTATTACAATATCACAACTTGAAGTTTTGGAAATAATCTCTAATAGTAAGTCATTTCCTTTTGTCGCTCTAATTAATAAACTAGTAGGATATTTTTTAGAAATTGTTTCATTCCATCTAACTGCAATTGTTCTATCCTCTAAATCCGTCATATTTGGGCATACCATTCTATGAACTGTAATTCCATATCCTTTGGTAATGTATCCTACAATTCTATCACCAGGAACTGGTTTACAACAAGAAGCAACATTCACTTTTATCTCGTCAATTCCTTCTACAATAATATCATTTTTTACAGTAGGAGCTTTTACTTCATTGTTTTGGGCATTTTCCAATATGATTTCATGTTTTGACTTGTTGGTGTTATAAATAATATTTAATACTGCATTTGGAGCTACTTTTCCATTTCCAACATTTACAAACAATTCTTCTCTACTATTATATTTTAATTCTTTTAAAATTTTATTCATATTTTCTTCTGTAAAGAAATCTGTAATAGACAATTTTCTTTTGCGAAGTTCTTTATTGATTGCCTCTTCTCCGTCTTTGCTATAAGATTCTTTTTCTATCTTATTAAAGAAAGATTTGATTTTATTTTTAGCTCCAGTTGTGTGTGCCATATTGACCCATTCACGACTTGGTTTTGAATTATTATTTGTGTTTATTTTGATGATATCATTGTCTTTCAATTCATAATCTAGTGGAACAATAGCACCATTTACAATAGCACCTACCATTTTATTTCCTACATTTGTATGGACTTTATAGGCAAAATCAATTGGTGTACTCCCGATTGGAAGCTCAATCACATCTCCTTGTGGAGTAAATACATAAACACTATCTTTTAAAACGTCATCTTGGACACTTTGAACAAATGCTTCAGCATCTTCTTCTTCATTTTTAAGTTCCATAATCGCTTTAAAGAATTGTAGTTTTTGTTCCATTGCATTTTGCATATTTGCTTTGATGCTACCTTTTTCTTTATAGGACCAGTGGGCAGCAATCCCGTTTTCTGCAACTTGGTCCATTTCGTAAGTTCTGATTTGGATTTCATAGAGCTGTCCATCTACACCAAATACGGTTGTATGTAAAGATTGATACATATTTGTTTTTGGCATGGCTATGTAGTCTTTGAAACGTTTTGGAATAGGACGATATTTGGAATGAATAATGCCTAATGCTTGATAACACTCTGCTTCTGTGTTTACAAATACTCTTAATGCTAATAAATCGTATATTTCACTAAATCGTTTTCCTTTATCCATTTTTTTATAAATACTATAGATGCTTTTGCTTCTTCCTTTGATTTCATGAGGAACCTGTTGTTCATCTAATAGGCCGGAAACTTTAGAAACCATTTCTATGACATTTTGGTCACGTTCTTGTTTGGTCTGATTGAGCTGTTCTACGATTGAAAAATAAGCTTCTGATTTGTAATAGCGAAGTGACAAATCCTCTAATTCACTTTTGATTTTGTTCATACCAAGTCGCCCAGCAATTGGTGTTAAAATATCTAGTGTTTCTTTGGCTTTTATTTTTTGCTTTTTTTCTGGAATAATCCAAAGAGTTCGCATATTGTGTAAGCGGTCTGCTAGTTTAATAATAATTACACGGACATCTTCACAGAGTCCCACCAATATTTTTCTATGATTGGCAATGGTAGCCTCGTTATCACCAGAAAAACTAAGACGGTTAATTTTTGTAACGCCATCTACAAGGTTAACTATTTCAGCTCCAAATTCTTTTGTTAGTTCTTCTTTGGTAACATCACAATCTTCTAATACATCATGAAGTAGTCCTCCACATAAAGTAGCTGCATCGGCGTGAATTGATGTTAAAATATGTGCGACGTTTAAAGGATGAGTGATATAATCTTCTCCTGTTAAACGTTTTACTCCAAAATGCATTTCATATGCATATTGATAAGCTTTTTTTATCAAATCTAAATCTGCCTTGTCTGTAATATAAGTCTGTATTTTTGTTTCCAATTCTTGATAAGTAATATTTGGATTATCTTTTCTCATTTTTACACCTTCTTTTATAGAATGAAAGGAGAAATGACTTCTCCTTATTCTTCATACCATTTCTTTTTTGCTGGTTTTCCTATTTGTTTCTTTTCAAATTGATACCAGAATCCACTTGCGATAA
The DNA here is from genome assembly GCA_022798795.1 of Bacilli bacterium. GTDB lineage: Bacteria > Bacillota_I > Bacilli_A > RF39 > UBA660 > MGBC102946. Next base: position 10,726 of record JAAWNF010000009.1, on the reverse strand, counting down.
ATACAGAAGAGAATACTCCATATATTAATCCTATTAATAGTGCAATGTTGAAATTCAAAATTTCATGAGACCCTAATACAATTAAAGATATTACTGGTATTAATGTTGTTATTGTTGTAATAATACTACGTGCAAATGTTTGTCTTAAGCTTTTATTAACTAAGGCTTTTAAGTCTTCTTCTTTTTTTATACTCTTTTTTCCTGATTTAGCAATGTTTTCTTTGATTCTATCAAATGTGACAATCGTATCATTGATAGCATAACCAATAATAGAAAGAATTGCTGCTATAAAAATGCTTGATATTTCTAATCGGAAAATGCTAAATAGAGAAATAATTACAAATACATCAATGAAGATTGCTAATAATCCACTGATTGCATATCGGAATGTAAATCTTAAAGACATATAGATAATAATTCCAATAGATGCTAGTAAAATTGAAAGAATTGCATTTTTTACTAGTTCCTGTTTTACCACATTTGATACAACACCGATATCAGTTTTTGCTTCATATTTTTCTTTAAAATGTTTTTCTGCTTTTGCAACTTCTGCTTTTGATAATGTATCTGTAACACGTATCATAACAGTATCATTATTTACTTTTTCAATTTGGTCTAGATGAAAACCTAACGTTTTGATATCTTTTTCCAAGTTTGTTTCTTCTAATTTTTTTTCTGATGTCAAAGTAATAGATGACCCACCTTTAAAGTCTATTCCAAGTTTTAATCCTTGGGTTCCAATAAAGATAACACCAGCTATAATGATAAGGAAGCTTACAATAATATATCCAAATCTGCCTTTCATAAAATCAATTTTTTCAAAAGGCATTTTCGCAATTCTTCCTTCATTTTTAGTTGGAATATGCTTCTTTTTCACTCCGATAAAAATGTTTGGTTTGTCATCAAAATATCCTAATTTTACAAACATTTTTAATAATGACCTTGTTAAGAACACCATAATTAGCATAGTGACACAAATACTAATAATTAACATTGTAGCAAATCCTTTGATACTACTTTCTCCAAAGATAAATAGAATAATGGCTACTAATAATGTTGTTAAGTTTGAATCAAAAATTGCCCAGAATGAGTTTTTATTTCCTCTAATGAATGCATTTTGTAGGTTTACTCCTTCATACATTTCGTCTTTAATTCTTGAAAAGTTAAGTACTGAGGCATCTACGGCCATTCCAATTCCAATTACCAAAGCGGCTATTCCAGGTAGTGTTAAAACTCCTCCAATTAGCCAGAAAATTAAGAATGTGATAAAGGTATAAATTAATATGCCAATACTAGAAATAAATCCTGCAAAGCGATAAATCGCTATCATAAATACCATAACCAAAACAATTCCTACGACTCCTGCTAAAAAGGTTTTGTCTAATGATTGTGCTCCAAAAGAGGCTTCTACGGTTTTGGAAGATATTTCTTCCAATTTTGTTGGTAAACTTCCTGAATTGATAAGTTCAACTAAAGAAGTTACTTCTTCTAATTTAAAGTTTCCTTGGATGATGACATCGCTTGAGAATCCTTGTCCAACACTAGCAACGGATAAGCATCTAGAAGATTTTAAACTTCCACATTTTCCTTGTTCTTTTGAAAAAGAATCTTTTCCTTCTTCAAAGTCTAGCCAAATAACAATACGATTGTCTTCCATTTTGCTAACATTTGTTGTTACTTTTAAAAATTTTTCATTATCTTTGATACTTAAAGCGACAGCTGGAAAACCATTGTTGTCTTGTCCAACTCTTGCTCCACCGCTTTTTAATACATCTGCTGTCATAAGCAAGTTATCTTTTGTATCGCGGAATGTTAAGTTTGCAGCTTTACTAAGAAGTTCTCTTGCTTCATCTTGATTTGTAATTCCTGCTAACTGAACACGTATTTTGTCTTCCCCTTCTACTGTGATATTTGGTTCACTTACTCCTAAAACGTCAATTCTTTTTCCTATTGTTTTATAAGTACTTGTAACCATATCTTTGGTTACTTTTCCTCCATCAACTGCTTTTACTTGATAAAGAACTTCAAATCCACCTTGTAAATCAAGTCCAAAATTGAGATTTTTTAGTAGTGGCTGAAATCCCAATCCTAATACTGCTGAAACCATTAATAGCATTACTAAGTTTCCAATTACTGCTCCTAATCCTTTTTTCTTCATGTTTACTCCCTCTCCTCAAAATATCGTTTTCTTTCTCTTAAATTTAATTTTGTTTTTAAATAGTCATCAATGAGTATAGAATCACTATTTAAAATATCATCTACCATTTGATAAAGTGATAAGCCTTGTGCATGCTTCCATTTTATTTCTTTTAGATAATTCCATACATCTTCTTCTTTTACATAAGGATACCCGTTTCTTCTCATTTCCTCTCTTTTGGTCATAAGTGCGGGCTTTACTCTGTCATATAATTCCTCTTCCGTTTTAAATTCTTCTGTCATAGCCCCTCCTACAAAATCACATACTTTCATTATATATCAAAACCTTGTTTTTGAAAAGAAAAAAGCAAGAATTTTTGTTTTTTCTTACTCGATTACTTTATAACTATAATAAGTTCCATGGTTTGTAATTTTAATTTCTAAACTTCCACTAAATGGCTCATCTGTTTTTGGATTTATGGTATCTTCTTCCATATAACCATCATGCCATAGTCTCGATAATGTTATCGATTTTGTTTCGTTTATATCTGGTAACTCACCGATATGGTCTGTTCCCCACATTTTTGCGGCTGCTTCTATGGATTTTATTTGGGAAGTATATAAATCAGTCTTTCCTTCTTTTAACATTCTATCAATAGTTGGGATTGCAATTAGTAAAATTATACTCAAAATCGTAATAACTCCCAAAAGTTCAGCTAATGTAAATCCATTTTTTTTCATATCAATCACCTATTCTATTTACTATTTTATAACGATTATAAAAATTAGTCAAGAATAGGACTTAAAAAGTATTTTGTTGCATAAATTTTACTAGGACAAGGTGATGGAATGAAGAACAAACTTGTAAAGTCTACTTTGATTTTGTTAATTGGAGGTTTTTTTACAAAAATTTTGGGAATGATTATTAGAATTGTGATGACAAGAGCGATGGGAACGGAAGGAATCGGAATTTATATGCTCCTATTACCAACATTTACGCTTTTTATTGCTCTTGCACAGTTAGGATTTCCTGTCGCTATTAGTAAATTAGTAGCAGAGGATAATCATAACAATAAGAATTTGGTCTTTTCTCTCATTCCTATTTCCATGGTCATTAATGCCTTTATTTTGATTTTTCTTTTTATGACCTCGCCTTTTATCGCGAATAACTTATTGCATGAAGAAAGAAGCTATTATGGGTTATTATGTATGGGATTTGTGCTTCCATTTATTAGCATTTCTAGTATTTTAAGAGGATATTTTTTTGGCAAGGAACGGATGGTGCCTCATGTTATTTCTAATGTTTTGGAAGATATCATAAGACTGATTACTTTATTTTTAGGAATCCCAATTTTTTTAAAATCCGGAATTGAATATGCGGTTGCGTTTGTAGTTCTTTCTAATATTGTTAGTGAAACTACTTCTATTTTAGTTCTATTTTTCTTTTTGCCAAAACATTTTAAATTATCAAAAAAAGATTTCGTTCCACATGTTTCTTCTATGAAAGAAATCTTTTCTATTAGCATTCCTAGTACTGGCAGTAGACTAATTGGAAGTGTTGGCTATTTTTTAGAACCAATTATTTTAACTACTACTCTTTTGCATGTTGGCTATTCTAATCAGTTTATTGTAACAGAATATGGGATTATCAGCGGATATGTGATGCCTTTATTATTACTTCCCTCTTTTTTTACAGGAGCAATTTCACAAGCACTTCTTCCGATTGTTAGCAAAAGTTATAGCAGAGGGAAAAAGGTATACACGAAATCAAAAATTAAGCAAGCTATCTTTTTTTCATTACTGGTAGGAATCCCTGCGACTGTTATTTTTTTATGGATTCCAGAAATTCCACTTCGCTTTATTTACAATACAGAAGAAGGATTATCTTATATTAAAGTTCTTGCACCGATTTGTTTGCTTCATTATATTCAAGCACCACTTACTAGTTCTTTGCAAGCGATGGGAAAAGCCAAAGAGGCTATGCTTGGTACTTTAGGTGGGATGATTTTAAGGACATTATTTCTTTATTTTGGATGTCTTTTAAAAATTGGAATGTGGGGGTTAGTTCTTGCAACTGCAAGCAATATTATTTATGTTACCATTCATCAATATCGGCATGTGAAAAAGGTTTTACAATAGTTCTTTTCTTGTGATGATAAAGGTTTTGGTAGATGTATAAAAAGCATAAAATACTTCATTTAATTCTACTTGTTTTTGTTTTAAGATTTTGTTAACCCATAGTTCATCTTTGCCGATTTCTTCTAATGTTTGTCTTTGAATCACGCCATCTAAAATAATCGGAAGTGGATATTCTATTTCTTTTGGAAAGATAGATAATTTTCCGTTGTTTTCTAATACAGCATAGTTTACTTCTTCTACACTTTTTACTCCGTGTTCTCTTAAACTGGTTAATAAGTCATCTAATGTATAACGCAATTTTGACATGGTGCTGAATATCAATTTTCCATTTTTTATAATAATAGAAGGGGCTCCATCAACCATTTTTCGAAATTTATCATTTTTCATAGAAAGAAAACTAATGAACATTTGTAAAAGGGCTAGAACAGTAATGGGGATAATGGAAGAAAAAATAGAAACAGTTTCTTCTGAAATGGAGAAAACTGCACATTCTGCCATTAAAATGGTAACTAAAAAATCATAGGTTGTTATTTTGCTGATTTCTTTTTTTCCCATCAAACGATGGATGAATAAAATGTAAAGATATAAGACAATACTTTTCCAAATTAAACCAATATACATAATTATCACCTATTCTATTATGAATGGTTGTCTATTTTTTATACAAATGAATACAATTTAGTAAGGAGGCTTTTATGACTTATATTAAAAATTTAGGAATTGCTTTTGGTGTTATCATAGGAAGTTTGTTGGGTGTTACTCTTATTGTCACTTTGCTTCATTATATCAATTGGATAGGTTCTAAAACGCTTTCTGTTTTAGAAATTATCACTCCACTTTTATCTTTATTTATTGGGGGCTTTATCATTGGAAAAAATAGCAAGCAAAAGGGTTGGTTAGAAGGATTAAAATTAGGTGGCTTATTTTTAACCGTTTTAATTCTATTTCAATATTTAGGTCTTCGTATTCATTTTTCTGTTAAAACCATTTTGTTTTATGCTTTGTTATTAGTGTCTTGTGTTTTTGGAAGTATGCTTGGAATTAATAAAAGAGCAAAAGAAAAATAAGCATTTTTGAGCTTATTTTTTTGTTAAAATTTTAGGTTTATCAATTATAATTTCAGTAACGCTTGGTGGCAAAATTATATCAGCGACTGGCATGTTCAATTTTGAAATTCCTGTACTAATAACTGCATCTATATCTTTAAGCTGTACATGTCCTCTAACGTGGTTTGGAAAGATCATTCGATTAGCTAAATTTGGAGGCCCTACAATTCCTCTACGACGTAGAAAAAACTCGAATAATGGTGGTGTAAGGCCACCGTGTAAATGGCCAGATAGAATTAAGTCAGTTCCTTTTAAACTTTCCAATTTATTTTCGCTCGCCAATTCTAAAACGCTAATGGGAGAATGAAAAAATAAAACTTGGTATAACTCTTTTTGTTGTTTATTTAATAATGAGCTAGCAATTGTATCTATGTATGTTTTGGTATAATCTATAGATTCATGACATCGTTCATAATAATCATAAGGCATTGTAACTCCTGTGAATTCAATATCCCTATCTTTCCAACCTCTATTGTCAACCAAATGAAGCTTTGGAGTGTTTAATAGAAGTCCAAGATAGTCTTCATTAAGATAATAAATCCATTGTTTTCCTTCTTTGCCTAGCAAGTCATGGTTTCCAAAGCCCATAACAATAGGAGCAATTTTTGATAAGCTATCTAAAAATGGAGATAACAAATTTAAATCACCAGGATTTTTGGCATCATTAATCAAATCTCCTGCAATACAAATATAATCTGGTTCTGCTAGTTCTGCTTGTATTAGTATTTGTGCTAATTTTTTTATTGGGAATCCTTCTCTAAAATGAACATCTGAAAATAAAAATAATTTCTTTTTTTCAGCAACCTTACTTGATTTAATATAATAAGTTTTCTTTTGCATACAAATCTTCCCCCTTTTAAAGTTTTTTTATTGTAACATAAAAAATTAAAAAAGCCAACTTTATTCTGGCTTTAATGTAATTATAGTAAGCTCATGGGCACAAAAAGCATCTAGAAAACTAAGCTTGCTTCTTTTTGAAAGTTTCGTAATGCCTCCACTAATGATAATATCTGTATTTTTTATCCAAAATCTTCCTCTAATTTTTTCTGGAAAAAACTTTTTAGCCGGAGAAATTAGTCCTCTATTTTTAGCTACTTTTTCTAATATTTTTGGAATCATCCCATTATGAGTATGACCTGACAATACAATATCATAAGATGTCATATCATATTTGGAAGTGATAGAAGGATCATGCGCAAGTAACATATTCAGTTTTTGCGAATTTGTATCAGTCAAATATTGATTCAAAAAATCTTTTACATCTAATTTTTCATAATAATAAGAATATGGAAGAGTGATTCCAAAAATACAAAGTTCATCTGTTTCAAAATTTTTATTATCTAAAACATAAACATTTTTAATTTTATTTAGTTGCTTCCAAAAATTCTTATTTCTATCATACAATGTTCTTTTATTTTCGATAAAAGTGATATCGTGATTTCCGATTCCAATCAAAACTGTTGTCTCTAAAGCACAAGCTTTTATGAAGTTGATAAAAAAATGTTCATGAGCTATATTAGAACTATCTAATAAATCTCCAGCAATGATCAAATAAGCTGGTTTTCTTTTATGTATTTCTTCTAATATAAATTGACATTTTTTCAAATCTTTTGGTTTAAAATAATGAAGGTCGCTAATTAAAAAGAAGGTTATTTCTTTTTTTATTTTAGATGTCGTTTTAATATAATTTCTAATCATGTTTCCAATTGTATTCCCTTAGAAACTGTTCACGATATTCTAATAATCTATCTTCTTTGATTGCTTCTCTTAATTCTTCTGTCAAACGAATTAAAAAACGAATGTTATGAATAGAAAGCAGTGTTCCACCTAAGGTCTCTTCGCTAGTTACCAAATGCCTAATATAAGCTTTTGTATAATGAGTACAAGTATAACAATCACAAGAGTTTTCTATTGGAGTAAAATCTTCTTTAAATTTCGCATTTCTTAAATTCATTTTCCCTTTTCTTGTAAACGCATTCGCGTGTCTAGCGATTCTAGTAGGTAAGACACAATCAAACATGTCTACACCCCGAATCACTCCTTCAATGATATCAATTGGATCTCCAACTCCCATTAAATAGCGTGGTTTATCTTCTGGAATATAAGGAACTGAATAGTCAATTGCTTTATACATATCTTCTTTTGATTCTCCATCATTGGCAACTCCACCAATGCTATAACCATCAAAATCCATTTTTACAGTTTCTATTGCAGAAAACTTTCTTAAATCTTCATAAGCACCTCCTTGAATAATTCCAAACAAGGATTGATTAGGATTGTTATGAACAGCTTTCCCTCTTGCAGCCCAGCGTAAAGTTCTTTCGATGCTGTTTTTTAAATATTCATGACTAGCACTCGCTGGAGGGCATTCGTCAAAGCTCATTGCAATATCACTATCTAATTTATTTTGAATTTGAATGGAAAGCTCTGGCGTCAAAAATAATTTTTTTCCATCCAAATGACTTTTGAAATGAACTCCCTCTTCTTCAATATCTTTTTTCTTATTTTTTGCCAAAGAAAAAACTTGAAATCCTCCACTATCTGTTAAAATTGGACCATCATAATTCATAAATTTATGAAGTCCGCCTGCTTTTTCTACAATATCAGCACCTGGTCGTAGCCATAAATGATAAGTGTTGGATAATATTACTGCACTTCCTTCTGCCTTTACTTGGTCTGTTGTCAATGTTTTTACATTTGCTAAAGTCCCTACTGGCATAAACATAGGGGTTTCAAAACTTCCATAATTGGTATGCAAAGTTCCATATCTTGCGTTTGTATTTTTTTCTTTTTTATGTAATTCATATTTAATTTTCATGTTTCACATCCTTGTTTGCAATTATATCTAAAAAATATATATTTGTCAAAAGTTATAAAAAATAATTTTTAATGACATTATTTTTTTATTAACAATCTTCAATATACTTTTAATATAGTTACACATAAAAAGAATGATACATAATCATTCATTCTATGTATGGAATCAATTCCTCTAATTTCATTTTTCTTGATCCCTTCAGTAATATAATACTCTTCTGTTCTCCTTGCTTCCATTCTTTTAAAAATTCTTGATTGTCAAAATAATGTTTTCCTCCTTTATATTTTTTCCAAGCATATTTCATTTCTGAACCAATAAAATAAATTTCTGTATCAGAAAAACACTTTAATTCTTTTCCTATTTTTTGATGTATTTTTTTACTATTCTTGCCAAGTTCTAATATGTCTCCTAATATTAATATTTTATGCTTTTTTTCAGTTTTTAATAGGTTGAGAGCTAGCATAAGCGCTTCATAACTAGAATTATAACTATCATTAATTAAAATGTTGCCGCTTTCTAGTGTTGATAATAAAAATCGTTTAGGTTTGAAATTTTCTAGGGCTTTTATCATATCAGAAAATGGAACTTCTAAAATTTCTCCTACGCGAAGAGCTAATGCAACATCTTCTAAAATTCCATCTCCAGGGCTTTCAAAAAACAAAGAATACGTTTCTATTCCATTATCTATTGTTATATAAGAGCCATAAATTGTTTGTTCTAAGAGTTCAATTCTAATTGTTTCGTTGTCTTTGTATATGTGTTCAATTTTTCCTTTTTTTATTTTCTTTTTTTTACTTAATAATAAATCATGTCCATTTAAAATAAGGATTCCGCCATCCATTCCTGAAATAATTTCCATCTTTGCTTTCAAAATATTTTTTTGCGAGCCTAAATTGCCTATATGGGCACTTCCGATGTTCGTAATAACCGCGATATTTGGTTTTACTAAATTAGATAATTTGTCAATTTCGTGCAAATGATTCATTCCTAACTCAACAACCATACAGTCTATATTTTCATCTAATTCAAAAATGGTCTGTGGAATTCCAATTCTGTTATTTTTATTTCCTTTGCTTTTTAAAACATGATATTTTTTTTCTAAAATTGATGCAATGAGTTCTTTGGTTGTTGTTTTTCCTACACTTCCTGTAACAGCAATCACAAATACTGGATAAGTTTCTAAATAAAGACGCGCTAAATCAAATAAGGCATCGTAGGTACTTACAACTTTTATAATGGGAATAGAAGCACTTTCTATATTTTCTTCTACAATAGCAGCAATGGCCCCTTTTTTGATTGCCTCATTTATATATTGATGCCCATTATATTGGTTTCCTTTTAATGCAATAAAAATATCTCCAACTTCTAATTCTCTTGTATCTGTTTTAATGTGACAAAAAGATTCTGGAATTCGCACTTCGGGATTTATAATCTCCCCTTTACATTTTATAATCGCTTCCTTTAGATTCATATGAACACTCCCTACAAGCAGCTATGAAAGCACTCCATAGTTGCTTCATTACTTCATCATATGCAATCATATCTTCTGGGTGCCATTGTACTCCTATAAAAAAAGTTTTCTCATTATCTTCCACAGCTTCTATAACATCAGTTGAAGTTGCTACTACGTCTAAATCTGTTTGTATGACATAATCATGATGTCTACTGTTTACTTCCAATTCTTCCTTTTTTAAAATTGAAGCGAGTTTGGAATTCTCTTTGATTTTGATAGAATGAACATAATTTTTTAATTGATAATGCATATTGGTATTTAGTTTTCCTAAAACCCCATTTTTATAGACACTCATTAGTTGCATACCCAAACAGATTCCAAGACTTGGAATATTGTTTTGATAAGCATAATCTACAACATATAAATCATAGTCGTAAAAGTTATCTCCTCCTTGAAAAACAAATCCATCGCATAGACTCAATAGCCTATTCAAATCTTGTTTTTCTTCTAAAGTGAGTTTTTTTGATTCTTTTATGATTGGTGGAATAATTACGAATGGAATCCCACCTAGTTCTGTAATTATTTTTCGGATACTTTGATAAACAATATCTACTCGTCGCTCACTTTTTAAAATATCTGGTCTACTTACAACGCCAATGATTGGCTTCATATCAATCACTCCTAAAAAAAACAATGGCTAATCCATATATTTAGTCATTTGTTTCATCATCTGATTTACTTGCTTTTGGCTAGGTGTTCTTCCCATTCCTGCCATCATTGAGCGTATCATTTGTTCATTAATTGGTGGGTTTTTTTTCATATATTTTTTCATATAATTTCTAGCAATAAAGAAACCTAATATTGCACCAGCAATAAAACCACCTAATACTTTTAATATATCTAAGAAAAAGGCTCCCCAGTTCATAATATTCCTCCTTCTATTATATTGTACTAAAATTAGAACAAGTTTTCAAGATGATTTAATAAAGTATATGCAAATGAAGGATTCGTTATTCTAAGTTTGTACTGTATTTCATTATTTTTTCATATACTTTTTCTTTTTGTTCTCCTTCT
>JAAWNF010000089.1 GCA_022798795.1 Bacilli bacterium | reverse complement strand
ATGAAAAGAAAAGTTTTATTTTATTTATTGGTTCAACAGAATGTCAACATTGTGATTTATATAAAGAAACATTAAATGAAGTAATTTCAAAGTATCAAGTAAAAATTAGTTATATTGATATTTCAAAATTATCAGCAGAAGAAAATGCCAAATTAAAAGTTCATGTAAATTATAATGGCACCCCAACTACTGTATTTATAGAAAATGGAGCTGAGACTTCTATGTATGATAGAATTGATGGAAATAAGCCAATGAATAAAGTAGTAGAAAAATTAAAGAAAAAAGGATATATAAAATAAAGGGGAAACTAAATGAAAGATGAAAATATTGAAATCTTAAGCTTAGAAGATGAAAGCATTACTAATGCTGTACCAGAAACGTTTAGTGTGATAAAATCTTATGGAGAAGATTTAACTGCAAAAGCATATATAACAAATCCAGCGATTGCACGTGAAAGTGAAATAAAAAAATTAATGATTGTTTTATTGACACCAGAAAAATCAGGATTATTGGTTGGTAAGCCAGGTATAGGTAAAACTGCAATAGTAGAAGGACTTGCTTATTTGATTCAAAAAAATGAAGTACCAGAAGCTTTAAAAGGATATCGCATTATTAAGATTAATTCAACATCATTAATAGGAAAAATGACTGTAAATGGAAAAGAAGAAATGGTTATCAGTTTACTTGTTCAAGAATTAAAAAATGTTGACAAAACAATTTTGTTTATTGATGAAGTACATACTTTGATTGGTGGTCGAGGTGATGGGCCAATGGATTTAGCGAATATCTTAAAACCAGCTCTTGACCGTGGTGATGTGAAAGCAATAGGTGCGACAACGACAATTGAATACGATACTTATATAGTAAGAGACCGCGCTTTTTTGAGACGTTTTGATAAAATAGAAGTAAGTGAGCCAGATGAATCAACTACTGTAAAAATTTTAATGGGGTCATTACCTAAAATTGAAAAGAAGACTGGAATTAAATTCAAATATAATGAATATGTCTCAGAGCTTTTAGTAAAATCGATTGTAAGAGCAACTTCTGAATTTAAACGTATCTATGGATTAGCAGCTCAATATCCAGATGTGGCATTTTCAGTTTTGACACAAGCCTTTTCACAAGCGTTGTATCAAAATAAACCAGTTGTGGATGTATTGGACGTCTATGAAGCAATAAAGACCAGTAAGAGAATTTATCCAGATAGCATTATTAAAGAACTGAATTTATTTAGAGAAGAATTTAAAGGTTTATGTCAAGATGAAAATATTATTCTTCCCATTGTAACAATTGATGAAGTACAAAATAATGAAGAGAATTACTAAAATTCTCTTTTTTGAATCAAAAAGAAAGCAGGAAAATCATATCATTAGATTGAACTATGAAAGGATGTGTGTTAAAATGTTGATAGTGGATAGTGAGGTGACGTTATGAGAACAATTCCTAAGAAAAATTATATATTTTTAGGACTATTAGCAGTAGTAACGATTCTTGCGGTTGTATATGTGAGTAAATGGTATCGAGCTTCAGAAAATTATTATTTAGAAAATTCAATAATGAAAACATTAGTTGGAGAAGTAAAAGAACTAGAGTTTGAAAATTATGTTCTAGAAAATCCCGATATAGTAATTTATATTGCGAAAGACCAGTCGAAGCTTACAAAAAAATTTGAAAAAAAACTAAAAAAATATATTTTAGATGAAAATTTAAAGTCTCATTTTATTTATCTAAATGGAAAAGAAAGTACAGACGAATTTTTGACAGATTTTAAGAAAAAATATTTTATGAATGAAGTGCAAGAGATAGAAATAACTTATCCAAATATATTGGTTGTAGAAAATGGAAAAGTAAAAGATATTCTATATCGAACAGCGCTAATAGAAAGAAATATAAAAGATGTAGAACCTTTTTTACAAAGAAACGGAGTATTAGAAGATGCTTAATGTAGTATTGTTTGAACCAGAGATTCCCCAGAACACTGGAAATATTATGCGAACTTGTGCGGGAACAAATACCAAATTGCATTTGATTAAACCACTTGGATTTTCTTTGGATGAAAAAAATGTTAAAAGAAGTGGTGTTAATTATATAGACCATTGTGATTATACAGTATATGATAATTTTGAGGATTTTGTAAGTAAAAACCCTGGAGAATATTATTTTTTGACACGTTATGGGACAAAAGCACATACTGATTTCAACTATAAGCAATTAGAAAAACCTGTTTATTTGATATTTGGCAAGGAAAGTACTGGTATACCAAAAGAAATATTAAAAAATTATTTGGAGCGTTGTATGCGAATTCCTATTAATGAAAATATACGTGCACTCAATTTGTCAAACTGTGTAGCGATTATGATATTTGAAGTTTTACGGCAATGGAATTATCCTGAACTACTTTTTAGCGACCCATTTAAAGGTGCAGATTATTTGACAAGGGTTGATTAAAAATGCTTGAAAAAAAGCAGATTTAATGTTATTATGTTTATAAGAATATGAGGGAGGAAATTTTATATGGAAATTTTAACAGATAATTATATATGGATTATTGTTATTGTAGTAGTTATATTAATGACGATTATTGGCTATATAGCAGAAAAAACAAATTTCGGTAAAAAAGAATTTTCAAAGAAAAAAAATGATAAAAAAGAATTGGAAAAAAAAGAAGTGATTAAAGCAGAAGCAAAGATTCCAGAAGTACCAGTGGCAACTTCGACTGTAGAAATGCCAAAAGTAGAAAAAACAGTGGAGATTCCTAGTGTTCCAAATGAACCGATAAATCCAGTTCCAAAAGAACCTGAAACAGTTCACTTCAGAGACCCTTTGGCAGATGACATGAATGTTTCTAGTGAGGTATTAAAATCAACTTATGAAGAACCAGCAAGAGAAGAAGTTTTAACTATAAATGATGACTTAAACGCGCCATTTGGAGAATCTAGCTATAATATGCCAAATGAAAGTTCATTTGAAGCTTCTGAAGATTTAAATGCGCCATTTGGAGATTTTGCAATTCCATCTGAGAATATAGAAGAAGATTTAAATGTGCCACTTACAGAAACGTCACACAATACATCTTATAATATGGCAGACGAAGATTTAAATGTTCCATTTGGAGATAATGCAGAAATTCCAGCAAGAGAAGATTTTGATTTGAATTTACCAGATATTGATTCTATAAAAGAAGATATAAATACAACTGTGAATAATGAAAATGATGATGATGATATATGGAAATTTTAAATAGCGGAAACGCTATTTTTTTTAAATTTAAAATTTGTTTAGTTGTCAATGATGTGATACCAAAAAAGTAAAAATTATAAAAGCAGTATGATATAGTAAAAATGTTAATTATCCATATTGTTTTTTAGTTGAT
>JAAWNF010000088.1 GCA_022798795.1 Bacilli bacterium | reverse complement strand
TTTCTTCTCTCTCTTCTTTCTGACATGATTTTCCTTCTTTCTATTTTTATTTTATCATGTCCTTATTTTTTCTGTCTAATTTATTATAACCAATCCATTTATAAACTGTCCAACTTTTGGGGTTCAGTTCATCATAGCTATCAAAATTACAAAAATATAAAAAATAATGGCCGAAGTTATGACCATCAAAAATTCATTTTTTCTAAAATAATCAAAACAAAATAAAAGCAGGATAAACCTGTTTACAAACAACTAGCCAGTAGCTAGTTTTCCCTTATTTCATAAGGTATTAGAGAAAACACAAATGTTTACATTTTTAATATTTGTTATACAATCGTTAACTTATGTCTTTTCTTAAACCCTTATAAATAAAGACTTTCCGAGATATGTTGAACAATCGTACACATTTTTTCAATGTAAATTTTCCAAAATTTTGGCCATAATTTTTTAGAATTTTTAACAATTTTATGGCCATAAGTACGGCCATAGTTTTGAAGAAGGATTACTGATGAAGATATAGAAATTTGAATATGAAAAAAAGCACTGCTCACAAAACAAGTAGCACCATTAGATATAATTATTTCATATTCTACTATATTGTATCACGCAGATTTCTATAGTCAATAAGGATAAAATGGCTGATATTTTGTTGGTAAAAATGTTGTACTCATTTTAACTTAACCTTTATTTTACTTATAATTTCATGAATAGAAACCAATGTAGTATTAGTTATAAATATAAATGGTATTATTTTTATTATAGGAAAATTTAGAGCTAAGTATTTAAAAAAATAGCTAAATTTAGTATAATCTATATAGCGATGGAGGTATTACAATGAAATTTTATGTTGGATCAGGGATGAAAAATTGTGAATTAGTAAATTACTACGCAAGGTTACTAAAAGAAAATGGTTGGGAACAGACTTATGATTGGGTAAAAAATATTAGTGATGATATATCTAGAAACGATATGATAAAATATGCCAGTTTAGAATCTCAAGGTATTGTTGATTCTGATGTTGTTATCATATTACTACCAGCAGGAAGAGGGGCTCATATTGAGTTAGGAATGGCAATGGCACTAAATAAAGAAATATTCTTATGTTCTGTTACAGATGATGAGTTTAATATTGAAAACACTGTTGCTTTTTATGAATTATCAAAAGTTACTCAATTAGTTGGAAATGCAGATGATAATGTGAAAAAGATACTTGAATTACAGTAGGAGATGAAATTATGAAAGTATTATTAGCAACTACAAATAAAGCAAAAATTAAATACTATGGAACAAAACTAAAAGAACAAGGAATAGAAGTATTAAGTATAGAAGATTTAAATTTGGGTTTAGATGTTGAAGAAAGTGGTAAAAGTCCAAATGAAAACGCTATTTTAAAAGCAAAAGCATATTATGAGGTAAGTAAAATACCAACTATTGCAATTGATGAAGGTCTATTTTTTGAGAGCGTTCCAGATGAAATTCAACCTGGAGTTAATGTGAGACGTGTAAATGGTAAAAGATTAAGTGATACAGAAATGATAGAATATTATAAGGGTTTAGTAAAACAATTTGGAACATTAGGACAACTAAATGGATATTTTCTTAAATCAGTTGCAATTGTTTATGGAGAAGAAACTTTTACATTTGATTATAAAGCAAACCGTATTTTTTCTAGTACAAGTAGTAAAACTATTGATGAGGGTTATCCATTAGAATCAATTCAAATTATTCCTAATTTAAACAAATTTAAATCTGAATTAGATGACAATGAAAGAATTGAAATGATGAATCAAGAGCAAATAGAATTATTTGATTATATTTTGAAAGTCGTTACTGGAATTGAGCATAATCAATCTAAAAATTTAGTGAAATCATAGGAGAATTTATGAATCGGTTAAAAGAATTAAATATATATTATGATAAACTTCAGCAAAAATATGGTGCTCAAGAACTAGATTCTATTTATAATGGTGGATGTACAAATAATCCTGATATTTGCTTTGTTTTTATGAATCCAACAGGAAGAAATATAGCTTCCTCAAAATCTTGGAAAGGGTTAAAATCTCCATGGATTGGAACTAAAAATATTTGGGATCTTTTTGTTGAATTAGACTTAATAGATAAAAATATTTATACTAAAATAAAATCAATAAGAGGATCAGAATGGACAGAAAAATTTGCCGAAGAAGTATATGATGATGTAACCAAACACAAATATTTTATTACCAATTTAGGAAAATGTACTCAGATTGATGCTAGAGAATTACCTGATTCTGTCTATAAAGAGTATTTGCACTTATTAAAACAGGAGTTTACTATTATTCAGCCAAAAGTTATTATCTTATTTGGCAACCAAGTAAGTTCTATTGTTTTAGATGAAAAAATATCAGTTTCTCAAGTTAGAAAAAAATGTTTCATAAAAAAAATAAATGGAGAAGAATTTAAATTTTATTCCGTTTATTATCCAATTGGAAATGGACGATTTAACATAGATAAATCAATTGAAGATATAAAGTGGATAATTAAACATGAACTTACCGAAAATAGTTCTAATAAAAAAGAAGTTAAAATATAATTAAAACTAACTTCTTTTTTCTATTCAACAATTATTTTAATTTGAAATATACTATTTTAAAGTCCTAATGATAAAGTAACATCTAACTTATCAATATGGATTTTTTCTTGTTCTAACTGTGTACCAATAGTGATATTGGTATTTATTTTGTAATCAAAATTGATAATATCAAGTGTTTTAAAATAATACGGTATATGTGTTCCATAAGAGTTAGTACTGAAGATCAAGTAAGAGAAGGTTTTAGTTTACCAGAACAAGAAAAAAGACTTCGTGCTATGTGTGAGTATAAAGGTTATGAAATTTATAAGATTTATAAAGATGCAGGTATAAGTGCAAAAACTGGAAATCATAGACCAGCATTTGAAGAATTAAAAGAAGATATAAAAAAGAAAAAAGTAAATACGATTGTTGTACTAAAACTAGATAGATTAACAAGAAGTGTTTATGATATGGAAGATATAATGAAATTCCTAGAAGAAAACAATGCTTACTTAGATTGTGCAAATGATGATATAAATACAACTAATGCTAATGGTAGAATGGTTGCAAGACTTTTGACAACTGTTTCACAAAATGAAATAGAAAGAACAAGTGAGAGAACTAAAATAGGTTTGGCAGGTGCTATCAAAGTTGGTAATATTCCTCATAGAGCCCCTTTTGGTTATAAACATGTAGATAAAAAACTAGTTGTAGATGAAGCAACAAAAGACCAAATTGTAAGAATATTTAATTTATATTATGAGGGTAATTCTTATCAAACTATAAGTAATTTATATAATGAAGAAAAAGTATTTGGAAAAACAAATTGGTGTGATGGAACTATTTTAAAAATAATAGAAAATGAAATTTATAAAGGCGATTTTGTTCATGGTAAAAGAACAAATAACCCAACTTATTATGAGAATGTTGTTGAGCCACTTGTATCAAAAGAGTTATGGGATGAATGCCAAGTACAAAAGAAAAAGAATGCAAGAAATTATAAACGAGATAAAGAATATTTATTTTGCCCAAAGGACACAACAGA
>JAAWNF010000087.1 GCA_022798795.1 Bacilli bacterium | reverse complement strand
GATTCATATAGAGGAGATTATAATGACCCACTTAGTTTAAATCGATATGTATATGTTGTAAACAATCCATTGATTTATATAGACCCAGATGGATATTGGGCGAAATGGTTGGAAGAGTTTGGAAAGAATTTATGGGATGAAACTGTAAATTTTGGAAAGACATTAGGAGCAACCATTCATGGAGGTTTTCAAGCTTTAGGAGATACTGTAATAGCAACAGGACAAATGTTAATAGATGGAGGAACAGTATTCTTATATGGTAGTGCAGCATTAGGAAATGAAGTTTATCATAATCTTGGATTAATGAGTGATGCAGACTATGAAAGAAATTTAGACGATTATACGGATAAATTAATTGATAGTGGAAAAAGACTAAATCCAGCGAATTTAGTAAATGGAGTAATAGACAATTTTAAAACTACATTTAATTTAGAAAACTTAGAAAGTTTTGTAGATAAAGATACGTCATATTTTGATAAAGTAGCATATGCAAATAGAGCAACAAAGACAGCTATGACAGTATATGGAACATATAAAGTAGGACAAGGTATTTATAATAAAGTTACACAAGTAAATACAGCAGGTACATTAAAAACATATGGAAATAATAATTTATCAAATACTACTTTGTATAGAAATAGTCCATATAGTGGGCAAATAGTAGCTCCACATAATTCTATAATAATAAATTCCAATATGTTAAATAATATACAAAGCTTAGATGATTTTGTTAGTAATCCAGAAATTTTAGGAACTACAACTCCAAATGAACTTTACGACTATTTGCAACAAAAAGGTTATAATCCGAAACCGTTAGGTGGAGGAGATTTTGTTGGAAGAGAATATTTAAACGGTGGAGGGTATAGAGTAAACTGGGGTGGAGATCGAATCTTACAGTACCATCCACCTGGTGGAAGACATCATGGGGGATTAGAATATTATAAAATTTCATCAGGAAAAACTGGAACCATTCGTTATGATATGTTAGGAAATAAACTTCCAACAAAATATCAAAAATAATTTTAATCAAGAAAGGAGATTGGTATATAATGTCAGAAGAAAGAATTCAAAATATTTTAAATGCCACAGCGAGAAAGTTGCAAAGTTTAGGATTTTTAATAGAAAATATAAAAAATAAAAATTTTTATACAATATCAAGAAATATTTATTATTATTTATCATATGTAAATGAATTAGATTCTTTTGTAATTGAAGCGGGAACAAAAGAAGAGGCAGAGAAAAATGTACTAGTAGATATTGCGCTTTTTCCAATGTCAATTGGGATTCAGACAATAGAAGATGAAATATTAAAATGGTTTATTGAGTATTGTATAGATAAGCAAGAACAAAACATATTATAATTTAGCCAATCATTTGAGTGGCTTTCTCTCTATTCTGTACTTTAAAACTGTCTAAGTAAATAAATCAAAGTTAAATAACTCACTTAATGAATATAAAAGAAAAAAAGGAAGAAGACTTCCTTTTTTAGTTATTAAATGCTCTTGCACCAATAACGATTACTAATAAGATAAATAGGACTAAGATGATAGCAGCACCGTATCCAGCGCCACCACCGTATCCGTATCCTCCACCATAAGATGGATATCCAGAGTTGCAGCAGCAATTATTTCCATAACCACTATAACCACCGTAATAATACATTATTATCCCTCCCATCTAATCTAATATATTGTATTAAATTGTCAAAATAATGTTTATGAAATTCACCTATTTTTGAAAAATTGATTGTGAGATATTGAAATATATGTTATGATTAAAAGTAGAGTAGGTGAGGATATGACGAAGCAAATAAGACGTAACTTACATGATTTAGATAAACCGTTACTCTTTATTACTGTAGCTTTCTTCTTGTTTGGATTATTTAATATCTTGACTGCCTCTAGTAGAGAAGCGGTTGTCAGATATGATGCTTCTATGTATCACTATTTTATTCAACAATTAAAAATGCTTTCTATTGGTTTTGTAGGATTTATAATTATTATTAATATTGATAGTAAGAATTATCCAAAATGGACATTTTTCTTATTTATTGCAATTTTATTTCTTCTTATTTATTTATCTTTAGCAGGGTCAGAACACAAAGGAGCTAAAAACTGGGTAAATATTGCAGGATTTTCTTTTCAACCAAGTGAGTTTGCGAAGCCTATTATTATTGTTTCACTAGCTTGTTTATTTGATTTGTTTGGAAAAAAACTCAAAAATAAAAAAATTGCACATTACGATATGATATCCATTATCTTGATTGTAGGATTATTAATTCCTGTTATCGTTTTTTTGCAAAAAGACTTTGGAACAATGTTAATTTTAATGACTATTTTCTTTGTAATGTTTTTTGCAAGTCCTATTTTACGAATTGAAAAATTGAAAACTTTTTTTCTATTAATTGGTCTTGGAATTGTTGCATGTGCTATGATGATTATGGTGAAAGGATATGTGTTATCTCCTGCTCAAATGGCAAGGTTTGATTTCTTTAATCCTTGTTCTAAATATGAAAAAGGTGGATATCAAGTTTGTAATGGCTTTATAGCTTTTAATGATGGTGGTCTATGGGGTCTTGGCATTGGCAAAAGCAAACAAAAATATTCTTATATCCCAGAACCTCATACAGATAGTATTTTTGCTATTATTGGGGAAGAATGGGGATTTTTAAAAAGTACTTTTATCTTTATTGTTTATGCATATATTTTAAAACGGATATTGGATTTGTCGTCAAAAGCAAGTAGTGTAAGAGGAAAATTTATTTGCTTGGGAGTTGCGACATATATATTCGCTCATATTTTGATTAATTTAGGTGGTTTGTTTGGGATTATTCCATTGACTGGAGTTCCACTTCCATTTTTATCTTATGGAGGGTCATTTGCCATTTCTTTAATTGGTTCTCTTGGCCTTGTGCAAAGAGTTTATATAGAAACGAAAAATCAAAAAATTAGTATAGGAGGAAAAATATGAAAAAAAATGGATTCACATTAGCAGAACTTTTGGGAGTAGTAGTTATTTTAGGGCTTCTCCTTCTCCTTGTATTCCCATCTGTTGTAAAAGAATTAAAAGAAGGAGAAAAAGGGATTGATAATGCAGTAGAACAAATTATTGTGAATGGCGCTTCAAATTATGTTGAAAATAATAAAACTGCTTATCCAACAAATGAGGATGCAACGTATTGTATTACATTGAATACGATAGTGAAAGCAGGAGAAATCTCAGAAAATTTATTGATTGATAAAAAGGGAAACACTTTGGATTTGAGCAAAAAGGTAGAGGTTCAAATAAAAAGTGGGAAAAAATCTTATCGATTGAATGACCAATGTCAAAATAGTTAGGACTTTGTATATATTATCAAGTATCATTTTATGAGGTGATATAATGATAGCAAAAATAATGAACAAAAAAAGAATTATACAGATAGTTAGCTGTATTCTTTTTTTTCTATTTATATTTTTTTGTTTTTTGAAAGAAGGAGAAAATTATCAAGAACCCTTACTAGAAGAAATAGAAACTCCTACAAAAAATGATGTAATCCAAGTAGATATTAAAGGAGCAGTTAAAAAGCCTGGAGTTTATGAATTGAGTGAAAATTCTAGAGTAAAAGATGCAATTGAAAAGAGTGGAGGTCTTTTAGAAAATGCTTTTTTAAATACGATAAAATCAAGATGTAT
>JAAWNF010000086.1 GCA_022798795.1 Bacilli bacterium | reverse complement strand
TCATAGCGATAGATCCTTTCTATAAATGTGTTCTTTCAATTAACATTTTAAGGTATTTATCGCTTTTTGTATACACTATTGGTGTCACATCTATTGTAATGCTACATATTAGACTCATTTATTTTCAGTTCCTATATTGAATTAAATATTAGTTTTTGTTATAATATTAAGAGGAAAAGCGCTGGAATAGCTCAGTCGGTAGAGCAACTGTCTCGTAATCAGTAGGTCGCGGGTTCAATTCCTGTTTCCAGCACCAGATTGATAATTACTCGAACTTCGAGTTGAAATAGAAAAACGACTTGTCAAAAAGCCGTTTTTGTGTTATTATGAATATGTCAAGGAAACTTGCATAAAATAAAAAAGGGAATATTCAATTTCGCAAGTTGAATGTCTACCCAAAAAATCAGATGGACATTTAATTCATAGAATTAAGTGTCATTTTTTTATAACTACTATCATAATGATAAGGAGAAATAAAATGATAGCAATGAGCTTTAGAACTTTCAAAATAAAAGTCTTAGTTTTCATTATATCAAACCTCCTCTCTTTTGTGAGATTCGGTAGACACTCAACAACTGATATTCCCTATGAAGATTATACTAAACTATTTGGTGTAATACAATGAATTTTACTGAATTTTTGACAATTTAGTAAACACACTTGCATAATGACATAATCATTATGCGTGTGTATTTAATATATATAATTTTTATTTACACTACTTGACAATATCCTTTCAAATAAATACAATGTAAGTAGTTAATTTTTTAAAAGCAATGACGGGCTTGGCAACCTAACAGCTATATACAAACCAAAGAGAACAAAGTATGGTGGAACAGCGTTATAATACGCCCATACAAATTTGTTCTCTTTTTGCTTTTTTAAGGAGATGATTGAAATGGAAAAATTAACAATGGAACAAATTTCTAGCTATTGTAAACAATACGGATTTATTTATCCAGGAAGTGAAATTTATGGAGGATTTGCTAACACATGGGATTTCGGACCTTTAGGAAGTAGAATGATTAACAATGTTAAAGATTGTTGGAGAAAAAGATTTGTTCAGCAAAGAGATAATTCTTATGAAATAGACTGTGGAATTATAATGAATCCTAAAGTTTGGGAAGCCTCAGGTCATGCTAAATCATTTAATGATCCACAAGTTGATTGTAAAGAATGTAAAAAGAGATATAGAGCTGACAACCTTATCTCATCCGTTGCTCCAGATGTTAATCCAGATTTAATGACTTACGAAGAAATGAATAAATATATAAAAGAAAATATTAAGTGTCCTAATTGTGGTAAAAGTAATTTTACTGATTTAAGAGAATTTGACTTAATGTTTAAAACATATAGAGGTACAATTAGCGACCAAAAAATGGAAATATATTTAAGACCTGAAACTTGTCAAGGAGAATATATTAATTTTCAAAATGTTTTAAGAACAGCTAGGGAAAAACTACCTTATACTATCGCTCAAGTTGGTAAAAGTTTTAGAAATGAGGTAACACCTGGTAATTTCTTATTTAGAACTATTGAATTTGAACAAATGGAATTACAAACTTTTTGTAAACCTGGAGAAGATGAAGCAATATTTAATTTTAATAAGGAACAATCAATGAAATTCTTAACTGATTTAGGAGTAAATCCAGAAAATTTAAGATTTAAAGACCATGATAAATTAGTTTTCTATGCAAGTGCAGCAACAGATATCCAATATAACTTTCCAACAGGTTGGGATGAACTTTGGGGAATACATAATAGAACGAATTATGATTTAACACAACATTCTAAATTTTCAGGTAAAGATTTAAGTTATTTAGACTCTGAAACAAACGAGAAATATATACCATATATTTTAGAAACTGCCGCAGGTGTAGGAAGAATGATGCTTGTATTTTTATGTGATGCTTTAAAAAAAGAAACTTTAGATGATGGAAGCATTAGAGATGTATTAAAGCTTCATCCAGCGTTAGCACCATATAAAGTCGCTGTATTACCATTAATTAAAAAGGTTCATTCGGAGAAAGCCAAAGAAGTTTATAACAAATTGAATAATTATTTTATGTGTACAATGGATGATTCATCCTCTATTGGTAAAAGATATAGAAGGCAAGATGCGATTGGTACTCCATTTTGCATTACCATCGATGATACAACATTAGAAAATGGTAAGGTTACTATTAGAGATAGAGATACAATGGAACAAATCACAATGAACATTGATGATATTCCTTATTATGTAATTGAAAAAACTATGTTTTAAGTATTTATAAAATTCAATTTTTATGTTATATTATTGTTAGTTAAGTTTATTACTAACTATTTCTTTTGCTCAAAGAGTTGTTGTACTTCTCTCTCTCGGGCACCAGATTGATAATTACTCGAACTTTTCGAGTTTATATCTAAAAATGCACAATCATTGTGCAAAAAATGTCTAAAAAGCGGAAAAATGCACAATATCTTTGAAATATTGTGCATTTTATTTACTTTTAGCTGTTCGTATGTTAAAATTTTACTGGGGTGATGAAAAAGTGAAACCGTTTGAAGCCAACAAATTACCAATTGAATATAAACTAGATAAAGAATTAATAAGTTTAATTTCTTAGGCGAATTTAAAATATGGAGAATATAAATCAAATTTAAAAAATAGTCAATTTGATTCAAGGTTTTTTT
Source organism: Bacilli bacterium (assembly GCA_022798795.1). Classification (GTDB taxonomy): domain Bacteria; phylum Bacillota_I; class Bacilli_A; order RF39; family UBA660; genus MGBC102946. The sequence continues at coordinate 1,077 of JAAWNF010000086.1, read as the reverse complement.
TAGACTCTATAATTTTGAGTGAAAGTTTAAAATCTACTCAAATTGAAGGAACACAAATATCTCAAGATGATATGTATTATTTAAAATATATGCCAAAAACAGATGATAATTTAGAAATACAAAATTTAAAAAAAGTTATTGAATATTCTAGGAATTATTTGAAAGAAAATAATAAAATAAATATTAAATTTTTAAATAATATTCACAAAATATTACTTGATAGTGTTAGAGGCAATGAAAAAGGACCAGGAAAAATTAGAAATATTCAAAATTGGATAGGTCCTAAAGGGTGTACTATAGAAGAGGCTATTTTTGTTCCACCTATACCAGAAGATGTTCCTATTCTATTAGAAAATTTATTTGAATATATGAATAACGCATATATTGATCCTTTATTTATAAACTTAGCTATATCTCATTCTCAATTTGAAACAATACATGCATATCGAGACGGGAATGGAAGATTAGGTAGAGCCTTAATACCGATTCAATTGGGTTTATTAACAGAAGAAGAACCAATCTTATTTTTATCAGAAATAATTGAATTGTATAAACCCAGTTATCATAAATCTTTAAACGAAAGCAGAAAAGGAAATATGATAGGTTTCATTAAATTCTTTTTACAATGCATAATAGAACAATGCAATAATTATATAGCAAAAATAAATAGAATAAAACAAATATACTCCAAGGATATGAAAAAATTAGAAAAATTAAAAAGTAATGCAGTGTATAGGATTATGCCTGCTATAATGAGACAAATAGTTTTCACAAAAAAGGAAATTGAAGAAGAATCAGGTGTATCAAGAAACACAGTTTCCAATTTAATTGATAAATTAGTAGAACTTAATATTTTAGTGCCAGACTCTAATTATGCAAAATTAAGTTATAGATATAACGAAATTTATAACGTTTTTGTTGGGAAAGATATGTCCTAAATTTTAAGATTATGGTAAAATTAATATACTGATTGATAATTATATATCATTTCGTTATGTATGTGTAAAAGTTGTAGATTACTACGACACTCGCACCAGATTGATAAAAAACTCAAACTTAACTCGTTTAAAGATAATC
>JAAWNF010000008.1 GCA_022798795.1 Bacilli bacterium | reverse complement strand
ATCAACTAAAAAACAATATGGATAATTAACATTTTTACTATATCATACTGCTTTTATAATTTTTACTTTTTTGGTATCACATCATTGACAACTAAACAATTTTCACTTTTATAAAAATCTAATTTTCTTTTTTTGTCTTGTGACATTGACTAAACAGACGCTTTTATATTATAATCATAAGTATAAGAAAATAGGAGGGATATTATGGCAAATGAAAAAAAACAAGAAGTTACTCAATTATCAACGCCAAAATCACATCCTTCCATTTTAAGCTATGAAGAGTACTATGAAGTTTTAATGCTAGCTAAAAAAATTCGTTTAGAAAATATGAAAGACTTGCAAAAAGCAAAAACTGCAAAAGAAAAAACATCAATTTTAGAACAACTTTTTATACAATATAATGTTCCTAATACATCTTCTAAAGAAAAAGAGAAAGCAATTTTATTAAAAATAAATATTTTTATTCACGACAATGAACAATTTTTCAATGACTATAAAATGAAATACGGAAAAAATGTTCGTCTTATTTCTGATGCTTATCAAGTTCCTGCTCCTTTTGTTTTTCATAAAGTAACAGAAATTGGAAAATATGAAAAATATTTATCACAAATAAGCAAAGAAGGGGGATTAAAAGAGCCACAGCTTGAAGATAATTCTACACTAGGTGTTATTGCTGCATTAACTAACTCTGGAACTCTAAAACCATTATATGAGCCTACTACTCCTAAAACAACAGAAGAGAAAAAAAAGAAAAAGAAAAGAACAACTACAAGTGACCATAAATCTCCTGTACCTAAACAAGAGTCAGCTTCTGCTGAAATCGCACAAATTCAACCAACCATTTATAACGCAGCCACTTTTCCCACGACTATTGGTGGCATTGTAAACGAGGAGCTTCTACATCATTTAGATTCTATGCAGCGCTATTGTACTAGGCTATTAGATCAAAATGAGCAACTAGGTTCTAATAATGAAACTCTTAAAAAACTCAATAAGGATTTAGAAGAGCTCCTTAGAAGACTGAAACTTGAAAATGGTGGATTAAAAGAGCAACTTGCTTTGGCTACTTCTGAAAAAAAAGACTTAGAATCGAGAATAACTGCTTTAACAGAGGAAAATCTTACATTGTCTGCTCAAGTTTCTTCCCCTGCTTCATCTTCTATTAACCCAACTAGAACGATTGCTGACGAGACTATAGCAGAAAGAGAATTGAGACAAGAAATTGCAGAATTGAAATGCGCTAATCAAGAATTAACTGATCAGCTTGAAGCAGAAAAAGATAAAAAATACCATTATAGAAACCGTGCTGTTGTAGCTGAAGCACAATTAGAGCAATTACAACATGGAATGCAAGGAATTTTCCAAGAAGTTGATGCTCTAGGCTCAAATTTTATAACTCCAGAACCTACATCAAAAAAAAGCTGATTTTTCAGCTTTTTTATAATACAATTGCAAATAAATTGCCAGAACCTTTGTTTACCAATTTTGTTAATGTTTGTTGAAGTTTATATCTCACATTTTCTGGCATTAAAGATAGTTTTGCCTGTATTCCTTCTTTTACAATCACATCTAAACTTCTTCCAAATATTTCACTTTTCCATATGTTATCTGGATTACTGTCATAATCTCTCATCAAATAATCAATTAACTCTTTGCTCTGTAATTCTGAACCAATAATTGGCTCAAATGTTGATTCTACATCAATTCTTATCATATGAATAGAAGGAGCCACTGCTTTCAGTTTAATTCCATAACGACTTCCTTGCTTAATAATTTCTGGTGTATCTAATTTCATATCAGTAAGGGATGGACATGCTACCCCATATCCCGTTGTTTTTACAGTCTTTAATGCCACTTTAATTTGGTCATACTCTAATTTTGCTTCATTATATTCTTGGAAAAGATTTAAAAGCTGAGCTTTGCTAGTAATATCAATTCCAATAATATCTTTGAGTACTTGGTCATACAAATTTGCAGGAGCTTCTAATGTTATTGTGACTTCTCCTGTTGCTGTATCTACATTTGATAAATAAGCCTTACTAATATATTCAGAATCACTAAAATGTCCTGTAATCGTATCAATATCTCTCAACTTATCAATTTCTACTACACTTTCCCTAATTTTTTCTATATATATTTTTTTTAACCAATTATTTGGCGATAAAAGAGCAATCCATTCAGGCATATCTACTTTTACTTCTAATACTGGAAATTCATATAATGCTTCTCTCAAAATAGAATAAATATCTCTTTCTGTCATATTTTCAATGCTAATAGGCATTACTGGAACTCCATAACTTTCATGTAATTTTTCAGCCATTCTTTCTGTTTCTGGTAACATAGGATGAGTAGAATTCAAAAGAACGATAAATGGTTTCCCAATCTCTTTTAACTCACTGATTACTCTTTCTTCTGCTTCTATATAATTATTTCTAGTGATTTCTCCAATAGAACCATCCGTTGTTACTACAACACCAATGCTAGAGTGGTCTCTAATCACTTTCTCAGTTCCTATTTCGGCTGCTTCTACAAATGGAATTGGCTCATCATACCAAGGACTTTTTACCAATCTTGGGCCATTCTCATCTTCATATCCTTTTGCTCCTGGAATCACATACCCAACACAATCAACCAATCTAATATTTGCAGTAAAATCATCAATTTTAATAGAAGCTGCATTACTTGGCACAAATTTAGGTTCTGTCGTCATAATCGTTTTTCCTTGTGCACTTTGTGGAATTTCGTCCAAAGCTCTTTTTCTTTCATATTCATCTTCTATATTTGGAACAACCAAATTCTCGATTACTTTCTTTATAAATGTTGATTTTCCTGTTCGTACTGCGCCTACTACTCCAAGATAGATATCTCCACCTGTTCGTTCAGTAATACTTTTAATAATATCTATTTTTTCCATATATTCCCTACTTTCCTTAATTCATTTAAACTATATGAATTGTTTTTTGTAGTTAGAACAAAATACAGGAAAAAATAGAAAACTATACAAATTTATCTAAATCTTTTGGAACTTTATCATTTACTACTGCTGAAATGATTTTATCTTCTTTCTCCTTACTGACCTCTTTGCCTGTCATTTTTCCAAGTTCCCTTATAATTTCTCTTAAAGTACCTTCATCTTTCATATCTCCTTGTTGTAATTTACTAGCAAGTTCTAAAATGGTTTCCTTACCAACATTTGTTTTTTTCTCAATTTTATTAAAGAAATTATCTGAAAAGTTAAACATAATATACCTCCTACGTTAAAATATGATAAATTTATTTTTTTGTTCCTTATAGTATAATTCATCAAATTAAACTTTTATAAATTGTTTACTTGCTATAAAAAAACTTCATCTTACATATTTATTATCAATTCTAATTATTATAATAAAAAAACGCTTAATGCGTTTACATTTCTTGCTCTCCTTTATTTTTAAATTGAATCACAATTGGAGTTCCTTCAAAATCAAAAGATTCTCTAATTTTATTTTCTAAATATCTTTCATATGAAAAATGAACAAGTCCTTTATTATTTACTTGAATGTTAAATGTTGGAGGACAGGTGCTCGCTTGATGACAAAAATATATTTTTAAGCGTTTTCCTTTATAAGATGGTGGTAAATTTAGAGCATAAGCATCATTCATAACATCATTAAGCAAATTGGTTTTTATCTCACGTTTACTATTCTCATATACCCTTTTAATTTCTGGCATTAAAGTATGAATTCTTTTTTTAGTTAATGCTGATAAAAAAACAATTGGTGCATATGTCATAAATTGAAATTCACTTTTAAGTTCTTTTGTAAAATTTTTCATAGCCATATCTTTATCTTCTATTGTATCCCATTTATTAACTACTAAAATAACTGCCTTTCCTGCTTCTAATGCATACCCTGCAATATGTTTATCGTGTTCTATAATCCCTGTACTGGCATCCAGTACAATCAAACATACATCAGACCGGTCTATCGCTTTCATAGAACGAAGCAAACTATACTTTTCTACACTTTCATATACTTTTCCTTTTTTTCTCATTCCTGCAGTATCAATTACTACAAACTCTTCTCCATGATATGTAAATGGGGTATCAATTGCATCTCGTGTGGTTCCTGCTATATTTGAAACAATCACTCTTTCCTCATTTAATAATGCATTTACTAAACTACTTTTCCCTACATTTGGTCTTCCTATCACTGAAAAATGAATGGCTTTTTCATTGGATACTTCTTCCATAAAGTGAAAATTTTTTGTTATCTCTTCTAATAAATCGTAAATACCTAAATTTTGTTCTCCACTTACAGGAAAATAATGCTCAAAACCAAGTTCATAAAAATCATACTCATGTTCTTTATAAAATTTGCTATCCGTTTTATTAATAACCACATATACTGTTTTTTTCGACTTTCTAAGCATATCTCGAACAACTAAATCATTAGAAGTTAGACCCTCTTTCCCATCAACTACAAACAAAATAATATCAGCTTCATCTATCGCAAGCTCAGCTTGACTTTTTATATCCGTATTAAAACCTTCTGTTTCTATATCAATTCCACCAGTATCAATTAAATGAAAACTTGTGTTATTATGATTCACAGTTCCATAAATACGATCTCTAGTAATTCCAGGCGTATCTTCAATAATAGATATTTTTTTTCCGACTAATCGATTGAAAATGGTAGATTTTCCTACATTTGGTCTTCCCAATAAAGCTACAACTGGTTTTCTCATAGTCTCACCTCACTTGCTACATTATAGCATATATCTGCTTATTCACAAAATACACTATGAAATAACTTTCCAAATTTTTGTATTTTCTGAACCTGTTCTCCATATATTAATTCCCCATATTCTAACAATTTTAGATAGCTTTTTTTAGAAATTTCTTTTTTTAGCTCTATATAAAATTTATTTTGATAATAATAAAGATTTGCCAAATTCAAGATATCTTTATCTAAATCGAGAATATCTTCTACTTGATACATAAAATTTGTACTTTTTGGAATATGAATATTCATTTCTACTTCATTATCCATATAATCCAAATAAGGAATATCTTCCTCTTCTATTTCTAAAATCGCACCATAATATGAATCTTTATAAACATAAATTTGATAAAAGCCACTTTGGTCTATTCCATATCGCTCTTCTAATTTTAAAAAAAGTGACTTAAAGTAATCTTCTAATTCTTCTCGCTTTAATTTATCTAAAAAAATATTGGAAGATGGCAAAAAAATAACCATGTCTCTTCCCTCATTTTTTAACACTTTCATTCTATCACCTAAAGTATTATATGAAAAGAATAGTTACATGGTAAACATTAAATTGTTCTGCTTATTTTTTCACTAATTTCTTCTGAACCTTCTTTTGTTACGCTAGAAAATAATACGAAATCATCTCCTACCACAAGTTCTAATTCATCTAAAATCGCACTTCTTTGACGTTGGTGTAACGTGATTCCTACTTTATCAATCTTTGTTGCGACAATAGTCACAGGAAGCTTATAGTATTTTAAAAAGTTATACATCATAATATCATCACTAGTTGGTTTATGACGAAAATCTACTAACATAAAAACTTGCTTTAAGTTAGGTCTATTTTTCAAATAATCTTCCATCATCAATCCAAACTTTTTTTGCTTTGTTTTATTTAATGCTGCATAACCATACCCAGGAGCATCTACCAAATAGAATTCATCATTTACTAAATAAAAATTAATGGTTTGCGTTTTTCCTGGAGTAGCTGATGTCCTAGCATAATTTTTTCTATGAATAATGGTATTGATAAAGCTACTTTTTCCGACATTTGACCTTCCTACCAATAAAAACTCTGGTTTTTCATCTGTTGGATATTGACTACGTCTTACTGCACTAATCACTAAATTAACCGAATTTATTTTCATAACATACGTCCTTTCTACAAGACTTTTAAGTTACTTTATTATAACATGTGGAAAGATTATTTGTCAAAGTTTTGATTGATGATGAAGTGCTTAAAAAAAGCATTTTTCCATTAATTGAGAAAATGTGTTAAGACCAAAAATCTTGTATGCATTATGCCAATAATATTTTCTCACACAGCATCATAACTGGTTGTTTTTTTAAAGTAATATAACATTAGATTTGTAATTTCCCACGTTTCATATAAAACTCATTTCTTAAGAGCTTATTATGGAAAAGGAACTTCTTATCTCAAATTGTTAAAAATATGATAAAATATAAAAAAATAGGAGGTTTTTTTATGGGATTACTAGAAGTAACAAAAGAATTTGAAAAAATTGGTTACCAAGATAAAATAATTCTATTAAAAGAAAAAACTGCAACCGTTTTAGAAGCAGCTGAAGCATTACATGTTGAACCCGATATGATTGCTAAAACATTAACATTTAAAACTGAAAATAGTTGCTTATTAGTCGTTGTAGCAGGTACTAGAAAAGTGGACAATGCAAAATTTAAAAAAACATTTGAAAGAAAAGCTAGAATGCTTAGTCCTGATGAAGCCTTAGAATTTACAGGTCATGCAGTAGGAGGAATTTGTCCTTTTGGACTGAAAAATAATCTTCCTGTTTATTTAGATATTTCTTTAAAAGAGCATAATATTGTTTATCCTGCTTGTGGTAATGCTCATTCTGCTATCGCACTTTCTATATCTGAATTAGAAAAACTTAGTCATATGACTAAATGGATTGACATCACAAAAGAAAAATAAAAAAAGTTGATTTCGTCGAATCATAACTCTTTTTTCAAATTTCATCTTTTTCAATTTATAATGATAAAAATTAAGAATTTTGTTTCTTCATAATATATTGATAAACAGGTTCTGGGACAAGCTCTTTAATATCTTGTCCTTTTTCTAGTTTCCTTCTTACTAAAGTTGAACTAATATGTCCTATACTTCCTGCTCTTAAATAAATGGTATCAATATTACTATGTTGTTCATTATATTTGGCAATTTCTTCTTCATATTGATAATCGATTTGGTCTCTAATTCCTCTAATTAATGCGCTTGTTCGATGCCTTTTTGCCTCTTGATATGTCAATCCTAAATAAGTAACAACGAAAGCATTCATTCCTTCTCTTTTCAATGAATATGATATTGCTTTTTTCATTTCTTCTACTGGATAATGTCTTACTTTATCTGGATTTTGTCCTATCCCTACTATAATTGTATCAAATAAAGTACTTGCTTTCTTAATAATCTCTAAATGGCCATTCGTAAACGGGTCAAAACTTCCAGCATAAAATCCTACAGTTGGAAGACCATTTATAATTTTATCTGCATAAATATTCAAATCTGAATGGTCATTTATAATTACTTCATCAAACATTAAGTTATCATATTGCAGCATAAAGTCTTCTCTTTTATTCCTATAATCTTCAGATACTTTATCTCTTTTCTCAATCCGTTCCATTCTTACTGTTTTAGGTGCTGTTAATAAAATTTTTCTAGTACATCTTTCAAAATATTTTGTCATTGGCAATTGCATCCAGTCTATAATTATTGGCTTTTTACTTCTTTCTATGATTTTATCGATTTCTCTTTCTATAAATACATAGATGAACTGATTATATTCATCCATAGCTTGCTTTGAAGAAAAAAGAAAAGTTCCCAATTTTTTTCGATTAATTTTCCCATTATCAAAAAATGCTTCTGTATATTTTATTGCAAATGCTCTTTTAAAATCTATATCATCTAAAATGGAATGTACTACTTCATCTACATGAATCACAATAAATTAGAAAAATATGTTTTTCCTGAACCACTTTTTCCAGTTACTCCGATAATCATCTTCTATCCCTCAATTCTTGTACTAAAGAAAGTTGTTTCACTTTTTTTTCGCTTTTTGTAACTTGTCCTAATGTCCGACCTTTTCTATCTGGTCCATGATAATCACTTCCACCACTTTCTAACAAATGATACTTTAAAGCCAAATCATGATACCGTTTCACATCGGCATCTGTATGTATACTATGAAAAACTTCAATTCCATCAATTCCTAATTTTATCAAATCGTCTATTATTGTTTCAAAAGCAATATGACTTTCCTTTTCTATTTCCTTGGGATGTGCAATCAGTAATAATGCTTTTGCTTTTTTCAAGGCTTCTATTGCCCACATTAAGTTAACTCTATAAGGTATTTTAGAAATACAACTATTTTCAATTCTATCCATAATATCGGATGAATCTCCACACCCCTGCTTCACTAAATACCGCATCAAATGAGGTCGAACTAAAATTGTTCCCTCTTTTTCTAACTGTTGAAAATAGGAAATGGGTATCGCTAACTGAAATTCTTTTTCTGCTTTTTTTACCATACCATAAAAGCGCAATTGTCTTTGTTTCTTAATCCATTCGACCAATTCAATCATTGCTGCATTATTTTCATCAAATCCATAACCTAGTAAATGAATTTTATGATGATTATAAATTGTACTAACTTCAATTCCAGAATACCATTCTAAAGAGCTCCCTAATGCTTTTAGTTCTCTTACACTATCTAAACTATCATGGTCTGTTATAGCAAAAGTACCAATATTTTTCTTGCTCAATTGTTCCAATAAAACTGGTATTTTAAGGCTTCCATCTGAATAAGTACTATGAATATGCATATCTTTGTAAGTTTCCATAAAATCATTCCTTTAATTGCATTATATCGCATCATATGGTATAAGTATAATAGGTATTTTTTATACTTATTATAAGGAGAAGTTATTATGGAAAATGTGAATTTTGAACTATATAAAGTTTTTTACTATGTCGCAAAACACAAAAATTTAACAAGAGCTGCGGAAGAACTATTTATATCACAACCAGCCATTACACAATCTATTAAAAAATTAGAAGAACAAATCGGTTATACACTTTTTTATCGTACAAAACATGGAATGAATTTAACCAAGGAAGGAGAAATACTACTTGATTACTTAAAAGTTCCAATTGAATGTTTGCAAAGTGGAAAAAGAAAAATTGAAGAATTATTTGAAGAAAAAAATATAATAATTCGATTTGGTGGAGGAACAACTGTCTTACAACACAATTTACTTGGACCACTTCAAAAATTTCGTTCTCATCATACACAAATCCAATTTTTAATCAAACATGATATATCTAAAAAACTACTTGAAATGTTAGTAAACGACCAATTAGATTTGGTTATTTTAACTAGTTTAGTTCCAACTTCTGAAGACATTTTATTTATCCCCATTGAAGAAATGCATGACCGTTTTGTTGCTAGTATGCAAGAGTTTGGAGATTTCAAAAATAAAATATTTTCTATGAAAGAGTTAAATACATTACCACTAATATTACAAGAAAGTTCTTCTTCTACCAGAGCATTTTTAGATGGAATTGCATCTAATGAACGAGTGATATTAAATGCAACTTATGAATTAGTCAGTTATGGATTAGTGTTAGAATTTGTGAAAGCAGGCTTAGGTGTTGGTTTTATTAATACCAATAGAATTGATAAAGAAATAAAATCTAAGACATTGTTCGAACTAAAAACAGATTTTGAAATTCCATCTAGACATGTATATGTAGCCATTCACAAAAAAAATGCTAACAATAAACTTTTGCAAGAATTTATTCGATACTTAAAAAAGGAATCCTAAGATTCCTTTTTGTATAAAGTCTCCTTCAAATAAAATTAGTTGCTCTATTTTAAGCATCTTTATAACTCTTTTTCCAATCAAGACAAAAATCAAACTACTTCCAATTTAACTTTTCTATTATAAAGTGAATCATAAAAGAAAACTATTCATGATATGTAATATTATAATTGCTAGGACCAACAATCACTTTTCCATCTAAATCAAATCTCGAACCATGACAGGGGCAGTCCCAAGTTTTTTCCACAGAGTTAAATAAAAGACTGCATTTAAGATGTGGACAAGTATTATAGACAATATGTTCTTTTTTGGATTTATCCACATAGATTGCGACATTCTTACCATTTCTTGTTTCAAAATAAACATTTTCTGGATACCAATCTTTATTTTTCCACACTTTATTTTCTATCATTGGTTTAATTCCACCATAAATTGTTTCTGGTAATGATAATTTTTTTAATTTTCTCTTTAGAGAGAATAATAATTCATATGGATTATAAATATCCATTACTATATCTGAAATGATTTTTCCCGCTAAGTTACTGTTTGTCATTCCCCATGTATTATAACCTGTCGCCAAATAAAGATTGGGTTTTAATAATCCAACAAATGGAAGTTTATCAAAAGTCATAATATCATGATTGCTCCATAAATATTTTGGTTCCAAACATAATCTTTTTAAGCTTTTCTTTAATTGTTCAAAATGTTTTTGGTCATCATATTCTTTATACAGCGAATGAGAATTTGTTAAATAAATAAGATAATTTTGTTCCTCCTCATGATATCTTAAAGAAACAATCGGTTTTTCTATACTGATAGCAGAATAAGATTCCACTTTTTTTACAGGTGTTGCAGAAATGTATGATTTTTCTAATGTACATTTTAAAGGCATTAAAAATGGAAATAAAAAATAGGGATAATGACAGGCAAGTACAACTTTTTTAGCTCTAATTTTAACCAATTCATTCCCACAAATATATCCATTATCTTCTTTTCTTATAAAATTGACATCTGTATGTTCATAAAATTTAATTCCTGCTTTTTTGCAAATATCTTTAAGACTTTGCATGTATTTTACAGGATGAAAAACGTAAGTATCTTCTACTCCAACTGCATAATACCCGTCTTGCTTTGTTTCTTTTATAGAAACCCCAAATTTTTTTAACAATTTTTTTTCTTTCTCTAACTTTTCTTTTTTCTTCGAAAAAATATAAGAGGAAACTTTTTTTAAATTACATTCAATTTTTTCTTTTTCTATCGTTTCTAAAATAACCTCTATTGCATCTTTTTGAGAATAAAAATATTTTTTAGCGACTTTTTCAGAATAAGAATTTGTTAAATCACAATAGATAGTATCTTGCAAATATGTAATTTTTCCTGTTGTTCTTGCACTAATTCCTTTCCCAATTTTATTCTTTTCTACTACTACAACTTTTAAATTTTTATTTTTTAAATGATAAGCTGTACTAAGTCCAGTCATTCCTGCTCCAACAATTAATACATCACAATTCATATCCTCTTTTAAAATTTCTTCTACTTGTTCCGTAATATTTTCCAACCATAAACTGTCTGTTTTCATAATAACCTCCTATCATTGTTATGGTCTTAAACAAAATTTTATAAACAAAAAAGAAGTCAAAGACTTCTAATAAGTTAATACAAACATAAATTGAATGGCCATACATATAAATGAAGCGATTCCTAACCAGAACCCGGCTGTATTAAATCCATTTTTATTATTCATACGTTCTGCGACTGCCAAACAAAACCCTGGAACTGAAAATACGGTTTGAATTAAAATAAAACCAACTGCATAAGCAATTCTTTGCGTTCCATCATAACCTATTAATGAATATTCTAGACCGTCAAATGCAGCAAAACCAGCAAGACAAAAATATATAGCTAAAATTCCTAGAACTAAACTTGCAATTCCTTTTCCTACTTGTGGTGTTGATAAAGATTTTTTATCATTCCTCTTTTTTAAAAATACTCCACACTTAAGACAAATATCTGCATTTTCATCCACTTGATTTCCACAATTTTCACAATACATAATACAATCCTCCTATTTTTAATTATAGATGATAAAGTATTAAAAATCAACTAATATAATTTTTAATTTCTTCTTTTCTCTGATAACATATAAACAATTTTTTCTACTAATTCTCCATTTTTATAATATGGGAATGGTTCTTTCAAACATTCTACCAGAGTTTCTACTTCTGCTAGAGTATGGCCTTTCATAAGCACTTCTAATAAACTAGGCACTTGCCAAAGCCAATGTAACCAAGCACTTTGAAAATTTGGAATATTTGAATAGATAATTCTTGAGAAATTTGTTTTTGCATCTTCTTGTAATATATTATAATCTCTAACTGTATTTAAAATTTGACCTTCTTTTACTCTGATGCTTGAACTCAAAATATCTATTTTTTCTTGTTTTCTTTGAGCTTCCTGTTGAATTTTTGCTGTTAATTCACAAAATTTTTCTTTTGATAATGTAAATAAATTCCTATTATCTAATCCAAAAAATGAAAGAGTGTCATCTTTTTGATACCACATTAAAACACAATCTAAAAATGCTTGTTCTTTTTTTCTTCTCTTTTTTATAAAAAAGCTGGTTAAAAATCCCATATTTTTTTCTGATTGAAGTAAATATTTAATGGATGATTTTTCTTCTGGAAAATGAGTTAGCACTTTTTTAGCATGCTTTCTTATAAATTCTCTTGATAATTTATCATCATTCGAGCGATTGAAATAAGATGCGATTTCTTCAATTACATTTCCCCTATACTCTCTATCAAAGGTTTCCATTACTTGTTTTAGTTTTTCAGCATAAATAGATAATCTTTTTTTGATATAACCAATTTCATAATAACATAGAGGTCTTGTTTTTCCAGACTGTTCAAACACTTGATAAGACGTTGGAACACATAATTCTTCTGGAATTTCTAATTCTCTTTGCAAATCACGTTTTTGTTGTGCATAATTTCCGTTTCTCTTTTGAATTGTTATCAAATTCATAATGGTTTCATAATTATCTATTTGTGATAAACAAGAAATATCAGAATGTTTAATCAAAGATGGAATGTCATGAAGATTTAACTTTTCCATCAAATATGCTCTCGTTTCTTCTAGTGATAGTCCTAATTTCCCAATTGCTTCTCTTATTTCTCTCAATTGCTCACTTGATAACTCACTAATCACAATATAAAAAGGTAAGTCTTTTATCTTTTCTAAATATTCAATTTTATATTCTAAAAATTCAATTTCTAATTTTGTACTTACAATTCTTCTTTTTTCTTTCTCCGATATTTCTGATAAATTTTTTCGAACAGTTTCTAATTTCTCTTTTAATGATGTAATACGGTCACTTACAAGAGAAAAATATTGTCTTTTTGTTTCCATATTATCCCCCTCTTTTTTTATTGGCCTCTATTATACATAAAATTTAAAAAAGTGCAAATTGAGTATCATAATGCAAAATAAAAAGAGATTTCCCTTGAAAAATCTCCTCATAAACATTTATTTTGTACATTTCAATCCTAACTTTTCATAATAAGACTGTACACTATTAATTTTTTGATTGTATTTTAAATCCACCGTAATTTGATTTTCTTCATTATCATCTTCTTTGTTAACAGCATCCATGTTTACTGCTGCATAGTCAGTAATCAAATTATAAGTAAACACATCTCCAGTTAAATTCGATTTTACTGTAAATCCGTCTAAAGAATGATATGTCGATTCTGTAATATCATAAAGCGACTTTCTCACTGGAAGTTCTTCTCTAGCAACATCGTTTAATGCAGTCATTGTGATTGTATAATTTTCTTTTTTTAATTGATTATCAACATAATAAATAAGTGTTTTTATTTCTGTTTTATATTCATTATCCTGCATAGTTTGACTACAAGTCATTGTTAAGGTTTTTCCAGCATTTGGATCTTTTGTTTCTTGATTTGGTTTGTTCACATTTTTATCTTTAGAACCAAAATTGAATCCATGGTCTCTTAAATTTACCCAGCCTTTATATAAATTAGGCATCAAGAAAATAAATGCTAATACAAATACTATAATAATGATTAAAGTTCTTTTTTCACCATCTATTTTTTTCCAGCTATTTATAATATTTTTTATTGGATTATCTTTTTTTACCTTCTTCTCCATTTTAAGCCTCCTTTGGTGGTTGACAAGTATAACCTGCTTCATTTAAAAATTCTGTAATTGTTTCTAGAGTATCATTTGCTCGTATTTCATTATAAAACATGACTCTATTCTCATCATTAAAATCTATATTTGAATAATCCACTTTTTTATAATCTGTTTTTATACGAAATACAGTTTTATCTCCTGATTGAGTAGTTGTAACTGTAATTCCCTTTATTGCTTTTAATTCCTCCATCCATTTTTTATAAGCATCTAGTGTCGCTGACCCAGCTTCACTTATTGGTCTTATTGTCACAATTACTTCATCTGATTGAAGTCCATCTTCAATATGATATTTTAAACTTAGGCTATCCACAATTTCCACATCATTTTCATTTGTTGTTCTTCTACAAGAATAAATACGAAGCTTTTTGACTGTTGGAGTTGTTGTTCCACCTTGATTATTATCTCCTGAACCATTTGAATTATCATCATTTGAATTATTATCATCATTATTCTCTGTATTGTCTTCATTATCTGAATTATCTTTATCATCAGTATTATCATTGTCAGTATTTGGTTTATTATTCTCTCCTGATTGAATTGGATTATCATTTGGTTTATTTTGCTTGTTATTAGGTTTTGCAAAAATCAAAATACATGTCACAATTACAATTACAACAACAATTATTAATAAAATCAAAATAAACATTTTTTTTCTTTTATTTTCCATTTATATCCTCCCTATTCTATTTATATAGTATATCAATTTTTCTTTCTTTTGAAAAGAAAAAATCTAAAATTTGACAGTAAAAAAAGAGATTATATTTCTCTTTTGACAGTTTCATATTGTAGCATTAAGTCTTCTATTACTTCTCTTACTGGTTTTATCTCATGTATCATTCCAGCAATTTGTCCAGACATCATTGAGCCATTAATTATATCTCCTTCTACTGCTTTTTTTAAAGCACCAAAAGTTAATTTATCCAATTCTTCTTTTGAAGCACCAGTATGTTCTAATTGCAAATAGTTTTCTGTCATTTCATTCTTCAAATTTCTAATTGGAGATGCAATTGATAAGCCAAGTACCCTAGTATCGGTATCATTAGCCTTAATAACTTCCTCTTTATAAGCTTGTGCAATGTTACACTCTTCAGTAGCTAAAAATCGTGTCCCAATTTGTACACCACTAGCTCCTAATACTTCTACTGCTCTCATTCCTCTTCCATCAGCAATTCCACCTGCTGCTATTACAGGTATTGATACTGCATCTACAATTTGTGGAATTAAACACATTGTTGTTGTATTTCCAATATGTCCTCCTGCTTCGGTCCCTTCTGCAATAATAGCATCAACTCCTAAAGCTTCCATTTTCTTCGCATGCTTCACACTTGCAATAACTGGTATTATTTTAATTCCTGCTTCTTTCCACATCGTAATATATGCCTCAGGACTTCCAGCTCCTGTAGTTACCACAGCAACTTTTTCCTCAATTAAAAGTTTAGCTTGTTCGTCTTTATTCGATGCCATCAACATAATATTTACACCAAATGGTTTAGAAGTTAATTCTTTACATTTTCTAATTTCGGATTTTAATTCTTCTTTACTAAGTCCACCTCCTGCAATAATTCCTAATCCTCCTGCATTAGAAACGGCTGCTGCCAAAGTTGCATCAGCAATTCTAGCCATTGCGCCTTGAATAATTGGATATTGTATTCCTAATTGTTTTTGAATATTCATTTTTACCCTCCTACAATTTTCTTATTTGCATATATTCTATCCATTCTTTCATCAGGGAATCTTGCATCAAAAAATTGGTCAAAAATTCCCTTTGCTGGAATATTATGCGTACGTTCATCTTGTCTTGAAGCTGCTCCCCAAGAAATAATAATATTAATACTCATAAAAATCATAACAATTAAAGTTACCATTTTTAAATTTTTCTCCTGAAATCTTCTTAATAATTTTATGATAGGTGGTAACATGATTTTTATAAATAATACCCCTAACATTCCCCAAGCGATAGAATGAAACAGACTAGTTCTGCCAAACAAATTAAATTTATTATGATAATCCCACGATATCGTTCCAAAAAAGAACTGTTGAAATAAAGAGAATAAATATTCAATCACACCTCCTGATAAAGCACTAATAAAAAACATAGAAAAAATATTTTTTCGTTTTTCTAATAACAACATTAGCATAACTGCTCCTGCTCCATAAACAGGTGTAAAAGGCCCATAAACAAGTCCTTGTCTACTTTCAAAATATCCTTTTTGAAAAACACATAAAATAGTTTCATAGATACATCCAGCAAAGCTGCCTATCACAAAAATCCAAAAAATTTCTCTTGTTCTTTGATTTATTATTCTCTTTTGATTCATACTACCAACACCTTTTATTTACAAAAGAATTTAGTCCATTCTTTTTCCTTGAATCCAATTAATACTTTCTGCCCTGCTATAACAAGTGGTCTACGTACAAGCATTCCATTTGTGCTAAGTAACTTTAATTGTTCTTCTTCTGTCATTTTTGGTAGTTTATCTTTTAAATTCATTTCCTTATATAAATTTCCGCTTGTATTAAAAAATCTTTTCAATTCATAAATATTATTTTGATACCATAAAATAAGCTCTTCATATGTTGGTGGATTTTCTACAATATGTCGCTCTACATAAGTTATATGATGTTCCTCCAACCACTCTTTTGCCTTTTTACAAGTACTACATTTTGGATACCAAATAAAAGTTATCATATAATTCCCCTCTCTACTAAAATGAAAACAATCCATAAAATAATGCATAATGGTTCTATAATTAAAAATTTTAAATGTTTGGTTTTATGATGGAATAAATACATTGCCCACCAAAATCCAAATGCACCACCCATAATAGATACTCCAAGTAAAACACTTTCTGGGATTCTATATTTATGTTTGATTGCTCTTTTTTTATCATTATAACACATTCCAAATGAAATGAGATTCATTATGAATAAACTGTAATAAAACATAAAATACTCCTAATAAACTATTGTATAAGAATTTGTGCATACCTCTTGATGATAATATTCAATTAAAATGGAACGATATTTATCATTAATTTCGTAATAAACTCCTAATTGATAATTGCAAACATATTTGGGAATTGTTTTTCCATCACTACTGATAGTTCCATCAAAATCATGCATTGTTAAAGCTTTTAATCTATCTCTATCACTATCTTTAGATGCTTTTTTAGCTCTACTTTTCTTCATTTCAATTGCAATCAAATTATCTAATGATTTTGTACCTCTAGAATGTACAATTAAATCACAATTAATTTTTATTTCTTTTACTTCATTTGTTATTCTTTTTGCACAAGTTTTAATGGTTCCATTTGTACTTCTATTATATTCAACGTCGGTATAATACTCTGCATAAGAGGTATTCTTTAAAATCTCATGCAATTCTATCATTAAAGCCCCACACAAGGTTCTTTCCGATACATCAGACTCTAACAGTGCAACATGATTCTTTAAAAATTGCTTATTGGCTTGCTCAAATATTTCTTCCATTTCCTGTTCCATCTTATTCACCAATTGTATTATATCATTCTTTTCTTCAAAAAAACAGATTCCAAAAATCTGTTATTGATAAAAAATATTTACATCTACAGGTCCATTAATTCCATCTATTTTCCCACTACTAGTCATTTGCCAATATTGATATTTTCCTTCATAATTTGTTTTACTTGTATAATGAGCAAGCCAAATGTCATATTTCGTTTGATACCAAACATTTTCTAAATAACTTTTACTACTATAAAGCATTCCTTGGTATCCTGCTTTTTCTATTTCTTCTAAAAAAGCTTCCGCAATTTTTGTTAATTCGTAAAAACTGACACGATAAAAATTAAAATTGTTCCATTCCTCCCAATCGAACACAACAGGCAAATCAATTTTATAATCTTTTAATTGTTTTATGACCCACTTTGCTTCTTCTCTTGCATCTTTTTCATTCCCAGCATAAGAATAATAATAAATTCCTACTGGTATTTTATATTGGCGTGCTAATTCCATATTTCGTTCAAATTTTTTATCTACAAAATATTCTGTTGGAGAACTTTTGCTACCTACACGAACAAATAAAAATTCTACCCCTGCTTCTTTTATTTTTTCAAAATCAACATCACCTTGCCAACTTGATATATCCAGTCCTATTTTGGTTTTTTCTGTTTTATGATTTTTTTTAATTTCTTCAAAATCAATATAGTTTGTTTCAGCTGATGGCTTTTCTTCTGGATTTGGCTCATAAACATCCAATATAAAATCATGTCTATAAGTATTTCCACTAGAATCTGATATTACAAATGTCAAAGGATATTTTCCAATTGTAGTCAAATCATAACTTCCTTCTATGATACAATTTGGATGACTATCATAATTATCACCATATTGTATGGCTTCTAACAAATCAATCTCTTTATCTTTTTGAACATGGTAAGTTTTTCCTAACCACACAAATGGTTCTACGCTATCTTTTATTTCTACTTCAAATTGATAAGAAACTTTTATATTATCTTCATTTATATATGAAAATGAAACTTTTTGCTTTCCTATTTTTTGATAAGATATTTTTTTATCATCTAAAATTTTCTCTCCATTTATATGCATAACAAAATCTGATATTTTCTTTTCTTCTCCAAATTCCATTGATAAGTCTTCTTTTAAAATTACTTCTATTTTTGCATGACGAATTTGGTAATCTTTGTAAAATAAAAAACCTAAATAAATTCCTAGAACGATAAAAATTATAATTCCTACTATTCTGATAACTCTTTTTTTCATATACTCCTCATTTCTTATTTTCTATTTTTATTTTATCACAAAATCATTTTTTCTATCATTTTTTAAGAGAATTCGCTAAATTTATTGATTTTTCGATATTTTATGATACAATGATTATAGGGTTCATACAGGTACAGGGGGTGTTCAGTATGAAAGAAAAAAAGAAATATATTAAAGCCTATAGAAATTTATTAAAGAGTCATCTTGCTATCGCACTATTATCAATCGCTTTATTTTTGGTAGCAATTAAATTCTGTGAAGGATTAATTGAAAAAAATAATGAGTTATTAATTAATAATTTGGTTGCTGTTATTGTAGGAATCTTAGCAAGTTTTCTATTCATTTCTATTTCAAATGTAAAAAAGAATAGCAAAATTTATGTAAAAGAATTAGAAAAAAACAATCAAATTTTAAAAAGTGCTTTAGATGGATTAACTTTAATTTCTAATATGATTACTTTTAATGTCGAAAGTAAAAAAAGTGAAATAGAAATTTTAGTTTTATATAAAGATATTCAATTAAATAGAAACTTGTTAATCAACCATAATTTATTTGATAGTATTTCTTTAGTTGGTATCAATTCCTTATATGATAGTTTCACTTCTAGTTTACTTAAAATTTCTACAAAAAAAGACTTTATTGATGAGAGCCCTAATTTAATTTCAACAATCGACAATATTATTAAAATGATTGAAGAAGTCGTTACATTAAACAATGATGAAAAAGATGCTTTTTTAAGAGAAAAAGAACGTTTAGATAATTTATTTAATGACAAAAAGAAATCCTAAAAAATTAGGATTTTTTATTTTATAGTCCTCATATAACTATGTTTACATCATCATCAAATTCTAAAGATACTACTGTTTCATCAACCATAATTTGAACATGTATTTTCTTATTTTTTATTTCTTTAAACTTTACTGTCATTTTATTAAAAAATGTTCCAATATCGTAAAATGTATTGGTATCAAATATTTCTAAATAATTAATTTCTTTTATATTATCTTCTGGAATGCAACAATATTCTTTATTTTCATAATAAAAAATATTTTTATCTTTTATAACATCTACATCAAAATCAAAATATCCATCTTTTCCATCAATTTCAAACTTCACTTCTAAATGTCCACAATATCCAGATGGTGTTCCATTATGAATATATTTTGACAATATAAATCTTGTCTTTTTTATTTCAGCAATCTTACCATTTACCTTTAACATTTTTATCCAATTCCTTATCTATACTTCAAAATACATACACACTCCACATGATAGGTATTAGAAAACATATCTACGGGAATAATAGTCATAACCTCATAATCTTGCTCTAATCTGTTGATATCACGTGCCAATGTTACTGGGTCACAAGAAACATAAATAACTTTTGGAGCATGAATTCTTTTAATTTCTGAAATAGCAAGTTCATCTAATCCAGCTCTTGGTGGGTCAACAACGATTAAATCAGGTTGAAACGATGCTCCCTTTAGTACACTACCAGTATCTCCAAACATAAAATTGATATTATGAATGCAATTTTGTTTTTTATTCCAAAATGCATCT
The DNA here is from genome assembly GCA_022798795.1 of Bacilli bacterium. Classification (GTDB taxonomy): domain Bacteria; phylum Bacillota_I; class Bacilli_A; order RF39; family UBA660; genus MGBC102946. The sequence goes on along the minus strand of JAAWNF010000008.1, from coordinate 12,605 downwards.
TCTATCGCACTCTCATTCATTTCAATTCCTAAAATATCATTTGCTTTTTTACTCAAATAAATCCCAATTGTTCCTGTTCCACAATACAAATCTAGAACTTTCTCATCTTTTCTAAGTCCACTATGGTCTAAAACAATCTGATAAAGTTTTTCCATTTGTTTTGTATTTACTTGAAAAAAAGACTCTGGAGAAATTTTAAATATATAGTCTCCTACTTTTTCTAGTAAAAAATCATCTCCTAGAAGTACCTCATAATTATGTTCTCTTTTTATTAAAACGGATACATTAGATAACTCGTTTAATGGTACTTGCGAATTAGAAAATTCTTTTGTTACATCAAATACAATCATCATCTTTTGCTCATATTCACTCTGTCGCATCATAATTTGATTCACAAAAGAGAAATTCATTGCACGTTTTAAAATGGACAAATATTCATTCATAATATCTGGTATTAAAAAGCACTTATCAATCTCTATAATTTTATGACTCCTTTTCCCATAAAAGCCAACTTTCTCTTCTACTTGAAACGTCACTTTATTACGATATCCATATACATTATCATTTGGTACAATACTTTCTACAACATTTTCTAATCTAGCAAACTTTCTCATAATTTCTTTTACTTTGTTTTCTTTATACAAAAGTTGATTTTGATAGGACATATGTAATAAGTCACATCCACCACATTCTTTAAAATATGGACAAACACTTTCTATCCTTTCAGGACTTGCTTTTAAAATTTTTATGACTTTTGCCTCTACAATGTTTTTCTTTATTTTCACAATTTCAATCTCTACTTCCTCTCCAACTAAAGCATTAAAAACAAAAATGACAAAATTATCTATATGAGCAATTCCTCTTCCTTGATGGTCTAAAGCATCAATTGTAACCACTTTTCTATCTAATAAATTCATACTATCACCACAAATTCTAATTTTATTATACACAGAAACTTTTTTGATTTCAATGAAACAAAGCTTATAAATTATAAAGTTTTTGATAATAATAAAATTGAGGGATGTTTATGAAAAAAATAGAGAAAGTTTCTTCTAAAAATATAGAGATTATTAAACTGGCTATTGGAAATAGTCCAGACTTTTATAGTAGAACCATTAAAATAGGAAAAAAACAGATTTCTTATGTCTATTTTGAAAGTGTTAGTAGTGATGATAAAATTAGTGACTTCATCATGAAAAATATCAGTGAAGATGTAAAATACAATAAAACAACTACTTTTTTTACTGATTTATTTACGAGATTAGAAAATACAATTCCGAATAGTAAGCTATCTACTGCGGATGATTTTGATAGTATTTTTTACTATCTATCTTCTGGTTTTACTTGTATTTTTGTTGATGGTAGCGAAAAAGCAATTGTTCTTGAAACCAGAACTCAACTAGACAGAGGTGTAACAGAGTCCTCTTCTGAACCTGTTATTAGAGGTCCAAAAGATAGTTTTACTGAAAACCATAATATGAATCTTGGATTAATTCGAAAAAGAATTAAAGACCCCAATCTTTGGTTTTCTGAAATTACAGTAGGAAGAAGAAGTAAAACAAAAGTTGCAGTTGCCTATATCAAGGATATTGTTGACTTAAAAAGGGTCAATGACATTTTAAAAAAATTAAAGCAAATTGATATTGATGCGATATTAGATAGTGGTTACATTAGAAAATTTTTAGAAGGAAAGCAACGTTCCACTTTTCCACAAATTATTACGACTGAAAAACCAGATATGGTTTGTGGAGAATTGCTAGACGGAAAAATAGCAATCGTTGTAGAAAACACTCCATTTGTACTCATTACACCTGCTACTTTAATCAGTTTCTTGCATGCCCCTACAGACTATTATGAAAAAGCGTCTAATGTTACCTTTTCAAGAGTTTTAAGAACATTAGCATTTTTTATTACAATTATTACACCAGCTTTATATATTGCTCTTACCACATTCAATCATGAATTAATTCCAGATGAATTTTTAATTTCTATCGCCATGCAGCAACAAGGAGTTCCATTTCCAACTTTCTTAGAAGTCTTATTGTTTGGAATTACATTTGAAGTTTTAAGAGAAAGTGATTTAAGAGCTCCTAGTGCAGCTGGAACTGCCATGAGTATTGTAGGAGCATTGGTATTAGGTGATGCTGCTGTTTCTGCTGGAGTTGTTTCCCCTATTGTTGTTATTATTGTTGCTGTTACTTCTATTTGTGAAATGGCATTTTCTGATATTGATATGATTAATGCTCTTCGAAGCTGGAAAATTATATTTATTTTTACATCAGTCTTCATGGGTCTAATTGGATTTTTAGTAGCAATGTTGATTTTAATTATCAAACTTGTCAGTATGGAAACTTTAGATGTTCCTTACTTAGTGCCATTTAGTCCACTTGATTTACGGGCTTGGAAAGATAGTATCATCAAATTCCCTATCAATCGTTTAACAAAGCGTCCAAGATATTTAACAGATAAAAATCAAACAAGATTAAAGGAGGAAAACTAATGAAGTGGAAAATTATCATTGTACTTTCTTTCTGTTTCTTTTTAACTGGTTGCTGGAATTATAGAGAACTCAGTGACCTTAGTATCTCAACTGGTATTTCAATTGACAAAGAAGGAGATGAGTATAAAGTTGGTATGCTCATTTCCAATGCACAAAAAATACAAGGGAATTCCAAAGAAGGAGAATCTCAAACCATTGTCATTGATGCAAAGGGAAAAACAATTATGGAGGCCATTAAAAATATCGAATTAAAAAGTCCAAAAGAAGTATACATCAGACATCTTCTTGTTGTTGTAGTTTCAGAAGAAGTTGCCAAAGAAGGATTAAATAAAATCTTGGATTATTTATTTCGTGACCCCCAATCTAGAAAAATGTTCTACATCATTCTTGCTCGTGATTGCAAAGCCAAAGATACTTTGAAAATTCTATCTCCATTAGAGGCTTTTCCGTCACAAAGTATTGCGATTAACATTGAAGAAACTTATGATTTGCAAGCAATTATCACAAAAGTAACTTACAATTCCTTTTTAAAAGAATTATTAGAACCTGGCAAAGAACCTTATATCAATAGTGTTATGATTGATGGAAAAACAGAAGAAGGAGAAAAAGAAGACAATGTAAAACAAACAGAACCAGATGCAGCAATTAGAATGAGCACAGTAGGAATCTTTAAAGGTGATAAATTACTTGGTTGGACTTCCAAAGATGAAAATAGAGGAATTAATGTTTTAAATGGAAATATTGGTTTAATGTATTTGACTTTTGATTATAAAGAGAGTCCTACTACGATTTCACTTTCTACGATAAAAACGAAAACAAGTGTGAAAATAAAAGATGAAAAACCAATCATAGAAGTTTCCATTACTGGAACAGGAAACATTAATGAAATCAATCAAAAGATAGATTTAGAAGACCCTAAAGTCATTGAGGAAATTGAAAAAGCAACAGAAAAAGAATTAAAGAAGAATGTAAACAAAGGATTAGAGGTTGCACAAAAAACATACAAAAGTGATATTTTCGGATATGGAAGTATGATTCATAAAACTTATCCGAAAGAGTGGAAAAAAATGAAAAAGAATTGGAATGAAGAAGGATTTCCAAATTTAGAAGTTAAAATAAAAACAGATGTCGTTCTAGAACATAAAGGTTCTTTAGAGAAAACAATTAAGGAGGAAATACATGAATAGAAAAAAGCTACGAAGCTTAGAAATTTGTTGTTTGTATTATTTTATCATCAGAGCAAGTTTTTTGGGAGTTACTTCTAGTAATGTGTTACACTTAGCCAAACAAGATGCTTGGATTTCTATTCTGTTAGGTACTTTATTAGGACTCCTCCCTTTTGGTTTGTTTCTATATCTTAGCAATCGTTATCCAAATGATACTATTTTTTCATTAAATAAAAAACTTTTTGGAAACGCTTTTGGAAAAATCATTAATGGTATATTAACATTTGGGGTTGCCATTTCTGTTATTGTTACATTTTATAATTTGATTGGTTTTATTTCCTCGCAATATCTTAATAAAACCCCTACACTTGCAATTGCGATTATGTTTTTTTTAGCAATTACCTACATTTTAACAAAAGGGCTTACCATTATTGCTAGAACACATTTTGTTTTACTTTACTTCGCTGTTCTACTTTTTCTCTTAGCCAGTTTTGGACTTTTAAGGGAAGCTGATTTTAGTAATTTAAAACCAATATTAGAGTTTGGATGGTTTCCTGTTTTAAAAGGCGGTATGTCTTATATTGCATTTAATGTACTACCTTTATTCATTTTAAGTGCGATTCCTAAAAATAGTGTTTTTCAAACAAAACATTATAATAGGAATATCATCATTACGTATTTTTTAAGTTCTGCGACTTTATTCGCTACTACTTTTTTTATCATTTCTGTATTTGGACCACATTTAGCGCTTCTTTATCAATATCCTGAATATCATTCTTTAAAGCTAATTTCATTAAGTGGATTTATCACACGTGTAGAAGGTGTTATTGCACTTCATTGGTTATTCGACTTATTTGCTTTTATTGTACTTGGATTATATTTTATACTACAATTCTTAAAAGATGATTGGAAACTTCCTGATAAGGCTTCTAATCCTGTTATTTATATATTTTCTATTCTTTTAATTTTTGCAGTGGAACATATTTTTAAAAATAATACAATTGCTAATTTTATTACACTTCACTTAGCACCATTTATTTGCTTTGGATTTTTCTTTGTAATCCCTCTCATCATCTTTCTTATGACTATAAAAAATTACAAAAAAATGTAGTTTTTTATTTTTGCTTCAAATATCAAAAAAACAGACTTTAAAAATCTGTTTTCATAATAAATTTTATCTCAAAAAATAAAATATAATACTAGTAGCAAATACAACTAACAAGATAAAAATTAAGATATTCATAATGGTATCATTTTTCTTTAAATTTTTTCCCATTTCTTGTAATTCATCAAAATCCTCATCTTTAAATTTCATATTTGATGTAAAAAATGTTTTATCCATGTTCTTTTTATCATCATCTTCTTCAAGGAAATTGTCATCTTTCATAGCTGCTTTTTCTTCTTCTAGTGCTGCTTTTATAGAAGAAGGGTCTCCAACCATTGTATCTGACTTCAGTTCATCTAATAACCCTAAACTTAATTCTTGGTCTCCTAACTTATTTAACATACTGGTATTTGTAATTGTATGAATTAACTCTTTTAATTCTTCTTCCTCTTCTTCTTTTGGGATTTCTTTTTTTACATTTTCAAAAATATCATAAGAAGTGTGTCTTAATTTATGATGATTGTCTTCTTCTTTTCTTTCACTTTTGGCTTTATTTAAAATATCTCTAATATCATAGTTTTTTTCATCTTGTTCCAATGTTGTAGGTTCTGGTACTTCTCTTGGCACAGGTCTTTTCATTAATTCTTTCAAATCTTTTTCTTTTCTCGTTTTGTCATCTCTATTTTTAAGCATTTCTTTAATTTTAGAAATGTCAATTTCGTTTGGTTTTAGTGTGGTTGCGATTCCTTCTATATTGCTATATTCATCAGTTTCATAAATTTTTTGATACAAATCTGCATTCTTTTTTGTTCTTTTACTAGTATCTGAGTCTACCTCATAATATCGTTCCATCCTGCTTTTCAATGTACCACCTACCTTATCATTATCATAATACCATATTTTACACTTTTTTTAAAGTCTCTCTTGCATTTTTTACATTCTTTCTATTATAATGAAAAGAGGAGGAAAAATAATGGAAAAATTAAAAGTAAATAAAGCTGCTTGTATTAGTTGTGGAGCTTGTGTTGGAATGTATCCAGATTTATTTGCCTTTGGCGACGACGATACTGCTGAAGTAATTATGGATACGATTCCAGAAGATAGAGATGAAGATGTTACAGTTGCAATAGAAGGTTGTCCTACTGGAGCAATTGGCTATGAAGAAGAAAAAGTTGCATAAAAAAGATTAGAGAAAACTCTAATTTTTTTTCATTTCACTGTATAAGACTTTCACTTCTTTTGGTGTTAATCTCCGATATTCTCCAGACTTTAAACCTGAAAGATTTAAAAAACCAAACTGCTCTCTTTTTAATTTCAGTACATCATACCCTAATACCTCAAACATTTTTTTTACTTGATGATTTCTACCTTCATGTATGACTAATTCTACAATAGATGTATTCGTTTTTTTATCATATTTTTTTAGTTTCGATTTTGCTTTTGATGTCTTTTTTCCATCTATTATAACGCCATTACTTAATGCTTTTAAATGAACTGGTGTTACAAAACCTTTTACTTTTGCTACATAAACTTTATCAATTTCATTTTTAGGATGAATTAAAGCATTTGTAAGTTCCCCATCGTTGGTTAATAATAATATTCCACTTGTATCATAATCTAGTCTTCCAACTGGATAAATTCTAGCTTTAGTAGGTATTAAATCTGTAACCGTTTTTCTATTCTTTTCATCTTTTGTAGAAGTAATAATCCCTCTAGGCTTATATAATAAATAGTATTCCTTTTGTTCATTCGCTAAAACATTTCCATCTATCATAATCTCATCTTTTTCACTTACTTTAACACCTAAAGTTGTAATTACTTCACCATTCACTTTTACTTTTCCATTTTGTATTAATTCCTCTGCTTTTCTTCTTGAACAGTATCCTCTATTTGCAATTATTTTTTGTAAACGCTCCATTTACATCACCTCTCTCGATTATACAGTAAGAACCAAGAAAAAGCAATGAAAAGACCATTTAGAAATTCGCATAAAAAAAATTTACTCACAAGTAAACTTTCTATTTTCTAACTCTTTTTTGACTTCCTCATAACTCATATTATTTTTTAAAGAAGAACCCACAATTTCTACTCTATCAGGATTTTCAGTTGCATCTACAGTAATTGTAAAGGTTATTCGGTCACTCAATTTCGCAGTTTTAATAATAACACCTTTTTCATTTTTATAATCGCCAAATTGGGTTTGAATCGCATTATAAAGAGAATCAATATTAGATTTTGCTGCTTCACTTTTTACAATCGTTTCATTTTTTGACTCTATCAATTTAATTTTATCATTCTTAAATCGTATCGTAAAAGTTGAAATACCATCTACCAATGTGTCCTTTTCTGTTTTTACACATTTTAAAGTGATTGTCCCCTTATTATTTAATAAAATAAAAGTTAGAAGTAATCCAATCATTACAATAGGGCCTACAACAACCCCAATTATCCAATAATGTTCTTTTTTCATATAGTTATCACCTATTATTAATCATATCATAAAGATTTATAAAAAACAATCTTTAAAATAATAGGTTCACAATAGTTATACTCGCTATAATACCTATCAAATCAGCACATAGCCCTGCCCACATTGCATATCTAATTTTCTTAATTCCAATACTTCCAAAATATAAAGTTAATACATAGAATGTTGTATCTGTAGAGCCTTGTATGACAGAGGCTAATGTTCCTAAATATCCATCTGGTCCAAAGGTTTCATAAATATTATTTAGAATTGCTAATGTTGAACTTCCAGATATGGGTCTCATAATTGCCATTGGAACAATTTCCAAAGGGACTTTTAAATAATGAAAAAATGGTCCAAATCCCTTTAATACAAATTCTAACACTCCACTTTTTAGAAATATATTAATTCCTAAAATCATTCCAAGTAATGTTGGCAATAATTCTAATATCATTCCAAAACTTTCTTTCGCACCATCTATAAAAACGTCGTAAACATCTATTTTTTTTAAAATCCCATATATTAGTACTAAAAGTACCATGAATGGAATCATTAAACTAGACAGTATTTTTAGCATATTTTTTTCTCCTTGCTATTAATCTATCAATAATTAATCCTCCTGTTGTTGAACAAAGAGTTGCCAAAATACAGGCTACTACAATTCCTGTAGGATTACTACTTCCATACATCATACGAAGTGAAATAATGGTTGTTGGAATAATGGTTACACCACTCGTATTTAAAACTAAAAAGGTAATCATACTTCTACTTGCTGTATCTTTTTTGGGATTTAATTCTTGTAATGATTTCATTGCTTTTAATCCAAATGGCGTGGCTGCACTTCCTAAGCCTGCCATATTAATGACAATATTAGAAGCAATGTAGCTCAGTGATTCATGATTTTTAGGGATTTCTGGAAATAATTTTCTTAGTAATGGAGAAATAAGATGCGCAAGTTTATTTAATAATCCTGATACACTTGCAATATTCATAATTCCAAGCCACAATGCCATTACTGGAAATAATTCTAGAGCCATATCAAATCCTGTTTTCGCACTTTTTAAAATTTCTTCATTCAATATATCTGTTTTTCCAGTTGCAATACAAAATATACTTCCTATTATAATGAAAAATGCCCAAATTTTATTTATCATGAAACCACCCGATTATTGTATCCCAAAATGTTTTTTTTGAAGAAATCTCTTTTTTATTTACATATAATGTATCTTGATAAAATTCTTTGTCATCTAGCATAACCTTTACAATTCCAATTGGGTCTCCAGATTTATAATTTCTTTTTTTTTCTAGCTCGTATTTCAATATAATGTTACCTTTTTCATCGTCTCTCAGCATCATTTTGTATTCATTCTTCAAATAGATGTCATCATCATAATAATAGTCTTCTCCAGGAATGTTTACATTTCCTTTTTCTAAAACTGTATAAGTTCTGTAACTAGAGAATGCTTCTTCGTATAAGTTTTTATGGTCATTGAAGTCATTCCCATCATTTAAGGTTACTACGACCAAATCTGTATTATCTTTACTCGCTGTAGAAACCAAGGTTCTCTTGGCAATTTCTGTAAATCCTGTTTTTCCTCCTGTCGTGTATTGGTACGTATTTAATAACTTATTTTTATTTTTCCACAAATAATTATTTTTATTTGTTTTAAGACTATACTTTTTCGTTCCTACTATTTTTTTATAATCTTCATTTTTCATCGCATAGCTTGTTAAAATAGCCATATCATACGCAGTAGACATATTACCCGATTCTTCATCTAATCCATGTGGATTGTGAAATGTAGTATTTTTCATTCCAATTTGAATCGCTTTTTTATTCATATCTTCTACAAATTTGTCAACACTTCCACTTACATAAGTTGCAATTGCTAAAGCTGCATCATTTCCACTTCGTAACATCAATCCATATACTAAATCTCTTAGCGTTAAAGTTTCACCTACTGTTAAATATACTGCCGAACCATAGGCTTTTAATATTTCTTCTCCTACAGTTACTTTTTCATCTAATTTTCCTGATTCTATGGCTAAAACAGCTGTCATAATTTTAGATATGCTTGCAACACTTCTTACTTTATGAATGTTTTTTGAATAAATGATACGATTGCTATTTTGGTCCATCACAATTGCACAACTAGCACTGGTATCCATTGCCCTTACTGAATCTATCAAGAATAGTCCCAAAATAAATACTACAATGAGCTTTTTCATACTATCACCTAATACAGAGTATGTAAAAATAGGACTAGTTATTCAAAAAAAAGAGTTACTTTTTCTCAATAACTCTTACCTTAATATCCCCTGAAACTGTCTTAAATGAAATAGAATTCTCACCACTACCTAATATAGATTCTGAATTTGGGAAGCGAATATCTCCTGAAACACTATCTCCATGCAATTTTACAGATGCTTTTTTATCTAACATAACTTCTATTTCTCCTGATGTTGTTTTAAAATTTGAATTTCCGATTGGACTAAAATAGTCTAATTCAACATCTCCACTTACACTAATTACTTCTACTTCACTTTTTATCCATTCTAGTTCAATATCTCCTGATGTTGTGTTAATTTTTGTTTCTTTTCCTTCTATAGTTCTGCTATCAATGTCCCCTGAAACAGAATTTATTTCAATAGATGTACTATTTAAAAAATTCATTTCAATATCTCCTGATGTCGTTTTCATATTTATATTATTAGTTGAAATTTTACCTTTTAGTTTAATATCACCTGACACAGATATTAATTTTACATTTTGATAAGATTCCTCTTCTCCATTTAATTCAATATCTCCTGATGTTGTTTTAATTGATAATTTATTTTGATAAGAAGCTGGAATATATACTTCATAAGTGATATTTGAAAGAAAGCAAAATCCAAAACAAAAGTTCCTTTTTTCATCTATTATTTTTAAAGTACCATCCTTTATTGAAGAAGAAAATAAATCTTTCTCTTTTACTCTTCTACTTGCTTTTTCTACAATTTTAATTTTATCTTCATTTGTTCTAAAGATTTGAACATCTCCTCTTGGAGTATTTACAACAATTTCTTCTATATTTTCCAATGAATATTGTTCTTCTTTTACCATTTTTAATTCCCCTTCATAAAAGTTTTCTCTAAATACAATTCCACATACTAATACGCCTATTAAAAGTAAAGAAAGAAGTGCGCAAATGATAATCAATATAATTCTAGTACTCTCTTTCATGTTATTCATCTCCTCCTACTAACAAATGAACAATTGTTGTTACTAGTGGACCTACTAAAAATAATATCCAACTGATATACCAACAATCAAATAAGAAACTAATTAAGAAATAAATAATCAAAATAAGTAACCAAACAATTGTATCTAATGCACTTAATAATTGTTTATTTTTATTTCTAGCATCTATTTTTTCTTTTCTTATTTCTACAAAGCTATCATCCATTTTCTGATATTTTGGAATTGACATAAAGTGATAGATTAAAATACAAGTAGCGATTCCAGCTATTCCAAAAAAGCTAACTGCACTTATGGTATCTGGAAGTTCCAATAATTCATCACATATAATAGTACTAATAAGGGCAAGAATATATAATCCAACAGAAAGAGAAACAACAAACGCAGTCTTTTTTCTAGTTTCTAAATCCTGAGTAGGCTCTTTTAACTCTTCCAAAAGCTCATCTACATCACCAATCCCACCAATTACTTCTTGATAGGCTTCTTTTTCATTTTTTCCATTGGCTATTAAGTCTTGATATTTTTCTTCTAAATCAGAAAGCAATTCTTCTTTTAATTCTTCACTTTTTCTTGTTTTTCTAATATCTTTAAATAAATCGTCTACATAATTTTTAATTTTATTCATAAATCCTCCTATATTAATTTATCTAGTATCTTTTTTGTATTTTCCCAATCTTGTTTACATTCTTCATAATATTTTTTACCATCATCCGTAATTCTATAGTACCTTCTTCTTGCACCAACTGCTTGTTCTCCCCAATAAGATTCTATATATCCATTCTCTTTTAATCTTTTAAATGCACAATATAAGGTCGCTTCTTTTAATTCGTATTGGTGCTCTGTTTTGTCTTTAATCATTTTATTAATCTCATAACCATAACTATCTTTTTCATATAAATGACTTAAAATGATAGTTTCAGTATGTCCTCTTATAATATCTGAAGTGATTGACAAGTTATCCCTCCTTTTTATAGATATATAATACTATAATATACTATGTCTGTCAATGTATATTATAAAAATAAAGAAAGTTTCCTTTCTCTATTTTACAAAACTAACTTGAATGGGTATGCTTCTATCATTTTTATATTGGCGATAAGCTCCCATAATCATTTCTTCTACTTCACTATTTTGAGGATGTTTCTGTATATATTCCCTTGAATCAATAATATCATGAAACATTTCATTTTCCATAGACACACACTCGCTTGGCAAAAGCATTAAACCAGCTCTTAGCATACATACTCTTACTAAAGCTTCTGCTTTTTTATCTTTACTTAATAGTACTATATTATCATAATCAGAAAGTAACATATCAGTTTGCTTTCTAATCGTATAAGCAGTTGATTTTACCAATACCATTGTTGTTGTAAATTCACCTTGTTTTTCCATTTGTCCTATACAGCTTGTTTGTAAATAAACTTGTGGGAAAACTTCAAAATTTTGTCTTAACATCATTTCCTCTATTTTTCCACAAACAAATGCCATTCGATATTTTATCATAATAAGCTGTTCTCTTACATCTCTATAAAATGGAGACTCTATCATTTTCTTTAAAACAGATAAAAAGCAAGCGTACTTATCGACTTCCATACTTTCGGCTACAGCCATATATCCATTCATGAAATTTGCTCCATCCTCTAAAGATTTTGACAATTGCTCTACCATTTCATCATTTTCATCCAATTCTAATTCACCTATCATAGATTTTATATCTTGTTTCATCTCATCCTTTATTGACAAAGAGCTATCTATTTTTTTAGAAATTCTTTCTATTACCATATTACTATTTTGTCCTTCTAAGATTGTTTCCAATCTATCTTTTTTCGAATCCCTATTTTGCATTGGACGAAGATATGAAATAATCGAACTTAACTTTGGAAAAGAATTTCCTAATCTACCATAAAGTGTTGGTTCCATTCCCATCGTAGAACGCAATTCTTCCATTACTCTTTGGTATTCAGATGTTTCTTTTTTTCCTGTTATTTCTAAACTTGCTAATGCTTGATAACTTTCCCATATTGATTCACTAACTGCTGTTAAAATTCTGATATCTTCATAATCAGGCTTTGTAAGTACATACTCCATAAAAAACCCCTCCTTATATTCCCAAAGTAAGATACTTTGAG
>JAAWNF010000085.1 GCA_022798795.1 Bacilli bacterium | reverse complement strand
AAATAGTATGCCTAGAAAACTATTTGACTTTAAATCCTCTTATGAGGTAGAATTAAATTATGATTAAAATGGTGCGGTTGAAATTACAATAAAGAAAAATGTTACCTTTTAATTGAAAAAATATTTAATTTATTAATGGTAATATTTTTATATTTTATATCTATTTGTAAATTAGAAGTGTCAATTTAGAAATATTTTTATTTATATATTCTTGAATTTGTTAATAGGAAACTATTATTAGTAAATTGATGGATAATTTAATAGAATTTTAATGTAGATAAGTTGAATAAAATTAAGATACAAATATCTCATTCATAAAAAATGTTGATATCAAAAAGATGAAATACTAAAAAATATAAGTGTATGGGGATTTTTCTGGAAGAGATAATTTATACTTAAGAGAATAATTATAAAATATTAAATGATTTCATAATTATTATTTACTATAATTATATGGAATCAAAGCAAAATGAAAAGGACTGTTTCTTTATTACAGTCCTTAATTTTGGTTTTTACTTTATTTTTTTTATTTCTTTTTCAAGTTCTTTTTGTTTGTTTTTTAGTTTTTCTTCTTTTTTTCTTAAACGAGCTAATTTTTTAGTTTTCTCTTTTAAGCGTTTTGCTTGCTTTTTTATCATTTTTTTGAATTCTTTCATATTTAAAAATGTAAGGTCTGGAAAAGCATTTAGAATTCTTTTGAAAGACCAATTTTTATTGGCCAAAGATTCCCTTACTTTATGTGACATTTCGTCTGTATAATCTTTTTTTAAAGCAGTAGCGGTTAATTTTAATTGTTTTATAATGTTGCAAGAAATGATTGCATCAATTACAAATAATGAAAGTAATAATCCTGAAATAAAGTATAAAATTGAGTGCGGAATTTGGTTTAAGCAAGAACGCAAAAATGGATTAATATAATAAACTAAAATTGTTCCTAATATTCCGAATAAAATAGAATTTTGTAAACAGATTCTTCCATTTAAGTTAAGTGGCTCTTTAGAATAATCCCACCATTTTGCTTTAAATATTTTTTCCATGGCATAACCTGTAAAATATTCTACAATAGAGCCAATAATAATAGCATTTAAAAACAGGAAGAAAGGATAATCAATATAAAATCCTAAAATAAAAGTCATTAGAGTTCCAGCAACTCCATAGATTGGTAAATATGGACCCAATAAAAATCCTCGATTAATAATTTTTTTTTCTGAAAAGCCAACATAGAGCATTTCTATAACCCAACCACAAAATGAATAAATCATAAACATGGCGAAATAATAAATAAAATAATACATGTTTTACTCCTTACGTTTTATATATTTGAATAATTCCATAATAATTAAAAGTGGTATTGTTAAGATAAAAGCTAACAAAATATGATAACTATCTAATGATGTTGTTTTTAATATTGAACTTAAGAAAGGGGTTTCTGTAACGATTAGTTGTAATACTAAAGTAGATAATATTCCACATATTACGAATGGATTATTTTTGATAGAGAGTTTGAATGCTGAAGTAAGCTCTGAACGACAATTTAATACATGAATATTTTGCATGAAAACCATAATTAATAATACGTAGCTTCTAGCACTTTCTATATCCATGTGTACTATATTTATTAGATAGAACCAAAAGCCAAAAACAGTTCCTCCTATTATCATACCAGATAATAAAACTTCTTCAATCATTAGTTTATTGAAAATAGATTCATTTCTTTTTCGAGGTGGTTTATACATGACATTTTTATCACCTTTTTCAAATGCAAGAGCAACATCTTGAATGCCATCTGTTACTAGATTTAGCCATAGTAGTTGTATTGCTAATAAAGGAATTGGCATTCCAAAAGTGAGAGCAAGAATGAAAAATAGAACTTCTGAAATTCCACAAGATAATAACATATAAATGACTTTTCTAATATTATCATAAGCAAAGCGTCCTTCTTCAACTCCAGAAACAATGGAACTAAAATTATCATTTGTAATAATTAATGAACCAGTTTCTTTTGCAACATCGGTCCCACTTCCCATTGCAATGCCTATATTTGCAGCTTTCATAGCAGGAGCATCATTGACCCCATCTCCAGTTACAGCAACAAATTCCCCTTGTCTTTTGAGTGATTCAATGATTGCTAGTTTTTGAGAAGGGGTAACTCGAGAAAAAATAGAAATTGTTTTTATAAATTCATCACTCATTTTTTCTCCTTGGTCTAAATATTTTTGTAATTCATTTCCTGTTGCAATTGTTTCGCTATTAAATTCTAGCTCTTTGCCGATTGCTTTAGCTGTTAACGGATGGTCACCCGTTATCATAATTACTTTGATTCCTGCTTTTTTACACGCTTTAATTGCTTCAGGGACTTCTTTACGTAGTGGGTCGATAAAACTAATCATTCCTAAAAAAGTAAGTTTTGGAATATCATTTTGGTCATAAGTTTCTTTTTTTATAAAATTCTTTTTTATGCCTTGCGCAAAAGCAATTACTCGATAACCAGAAGCAGCTAATTCTTCACTTTGTTTGATAATCTTTTGGGAGTCTAACGGTATTTCTTTACCATCTATTCGCATTGTTTCACAAAAGGAAAGAATCGTTTCTAATGAACCTTTTATAGTAACTTCAGTTTCTTTTTTATTTTGATAAAAAACAGCAGAGTATTTTTTTTCTGATTCATAGGGTATGTCTCCTATAATTGGAAAGTCATCTTTCATTTTAGAATTCATTTTTGCTTTGTGACCAAGTGATAATAGAGCAACATCAATTGAATCACCATGATATTTCCATTCCTGGTCATTTAAATAAAGACTAGCTTCGTTATTTAGAACACCCATAGTGACAATGTTTTTTACTTCGCTGTTGCAATTTTCGATAGAACCATTTCCGTTATATCCAATTCCTGAAATGGTATGATTTTTTCCATTTGGAAAAGTAATTATTTTTGCTGTTTGTTCATTTAAAGTTAAAGTGCCAGTTTTATCTGTAGCTATAACAGTGCAGCTTCCTAGTCCTTCCACTGCATTTAGTTTTCTAACGATTACATTTTTTTTAGCCATTCTGCTAGAAGCTATGGAAAGAGCAATGGTTAAAGAAACAGGTAATCCTTCTGGAATGGCAGAAATCGAAAGAGCAACTACTGTAAAAAATATTTCTCTTGGTGCCATTCCTTTTAAATATAAAATGAATGTGATTATTATGGCAATCATAATAACAAGTATACTAATTTGTTTTGTGAATTTTTCCATTCTAATAACCAATGGAGATTTGGTAGAGTCGCTATTTGTTACATGATGAGCAATTTTTCCAAGTTCTGTATCTTTTCCTGTAGCAACAACAATACCAGTTCCTCTTCCACTTAAAACAGTAGAACCAGCAAATCCCATGTTTTTCTGTTCTGTGATTGGGCTTTCATTCGTTATTGGCTCAGAGCATTTGATTGTTGCGATGGATTCTCCAGTTAGGAATGCTTCATCAACTGTTAAATTAGAAGTGTGAATAAGTCTAATATCGGCGCTGATTTTGTCACCAGATTCTAAGTTTATTAAGTCTCCAATGACTAGATGTTTTGAAGGAAGTAATAGGCTCCTGTTATCTCTTATTACTTTTGACTTTAGTTCTATCATATTTTGTAAAGTAGAAGCACTCTTTTCTGCTTTCCATTCCTGAAAAGTTCCAAGAATGGCATCTGCTAAAATAACAAATAAGATAAAAATAGCATCTACATATTCTTGAGCGAAAACAGAAATTATTCCTGTGATAATTAAAATTACAACAAGTGGATTTAATAATTGACTAAAAAATATATTGAATGCATTCTTTTGTTTGGATTTTGGAAGTTCGTTGTTTCCATATTTTTTTAATCTAGAAAGGGCTTCTGATTCAGATAATCCTTCTTTTTGTGTTTTTAATTCTTTTTCGATTATAGAAGTACTCTTTTGATACCAGTGTTTCATGGGCGCCTCCTTATTATGTCTATTATATCATGTATATTTGAAGATGTGAACTTTTGAGTTATCTCTCCCTATATTAATTTTGAAAAGAATTTTTTTATTCTAAACAAAAAACAATATTTTTATATAAAAAATTGACTATCTAAGTTTTGTCAATACTAAATTTATAAAAATATTATACCACTACTAAAATCACGAAAATAGGCATTTTTTTAAAATTTTCGTGTA
>JAAWNF010000084.1 GCA_022798795.1 Bacilli bacterium | reverse complement strand
AACAGGCTGATACCACCCAATAGTTCACATAGACGGTGGTGTTTGGCACCTCGATGTCGGCTCGTCACATCCTGGAGGTGAAGTCGCTTCCAAGGGTTGAGCTGTTCGCTCATTAAAGTGGCACGCGAGCTGGGTTCAGAACGTCGTGAGACAGTTCGGTCCCTATCCGTCGTGGGCGTAGGAAAATTGAGGAGAGTTGACTCTAGTACGAGAGGACCGAGTTGAACATACCTCTGGTGTATCTGTTGTCACGCCAGTGGCAGTGCAGAGTAGCTATGTATGGAATGGATAACCGCTGAAAGCATCTAAGCGGGAAGCCAACTCCAAGATGAGTTTTCCCATTTTTTAAAAAGTAAGATCCCTTGAAGACTACAAGGTTGATAGGCTAGAGGTGGAAGCATGGCGACATGTTGAGCTGACTAGTACTAATAGATCGAGGATTTAATCCTATAAATTTTTCATAAACTAATTTTATGAGAGACACATTATCATGTTTTCAGAGAATTATTATTATAAATAGTAAATTGGTAACGATAGCAAAGTGGATACACCTGTTCCCATCCCGAACACAGAAGTTAAGCACTTTTACGCCGAAGATAGTGTATGCGAAAATAGGTAGTTGCCAATTTTTTTTTGCTCTTTTTTTTATCTCTTTTATTCTGGGATTTTTGGAGAAAACTATTGCTCATTTTTTTTTTTTTTATTATAATAAAGATGGTGATAATAATGGAATATAAAATTACAACACGTAATGAAAGAGAAACAATTGAATTAGCGCAGAATTTTGAATCAGAGAAATTTCCAAATATGATTATTTGCCTTGATGGAGAATTAGGAAGTGGGAAAACTATTTTTACAAAAGGAATTGCGAATGCGTTAGGTATAGAGCAAAATATTACTTCTCCTACCTTTACAATTATTAAAGAATATGATGGAGAACTTCCTTTATATCATATGGATGTCTATCGCTTAAATGGAAATATAGATGGCATAGGAATAGAAGAATATTTTTATAAAGGTGGCGTCGTTGTAATTGAATGGGCCGAAACTATTAAGGAAATTCTTCCAAAAGAGCGTTTAGATATTAAATTTAAAATAGTGGATGAAAATAAAAGAGTATTAATTTTAAAACCTTATGGAAAACAATATGAGGATTTATGCGAGGCTGTATTATGAAATATTTATTTATTAATACAGCTATTTCAGTCTCTTCAGTTGCACTTATAGAAGGTAATAAAATTTTATCTATTTACGAAGAGAACAATTCAAATGATTTATCAGAAAAAATTTTTTTTATGATTGATAAAGTTTTTGCTGATAGTGGTAATATTCCTGAAAATTTGGATAAAATATTTGTTATAAATGGACCAGGGTCATTTACTGGAATAAGAATTGGATTGGCAATAGCGAAAACAATGGCATGGGCTTTAAATATTGAATTAGTTCCTATTTCTTGTCTGGAATTAATCGCAACTACCTCTAGCAAGACAAATGTTGTTGCAATGATAGATGCAAGACGTGACTATGTTTATGCTGGAGTATATGATAGGGAACTTCAAGTGATTATGTCAGATAGATATATTTCGCTTGAGGAGTTACTGAAACTATATCCAGAGGATGTAACATATGTTAGCTATGATACATACCAAAATTTAGAAATAGAAAAACCAATAATTGACTATATTAAAGTAATAAAAAAACATGAGAAAGATGAAGCGATATCATCTCATTATGTGAACCCTGTATATTTGAAGCAAACAGAAGCAGAGGAAAAGAGAAAACAAAATGAAAATTTTGAGAGCTAAGTCTGAAGACTTGGATATTATTAATTTATATATGAAAGATATGGGAATGATACAGTTAGATGGAAAATCTTTTAACTTTAGTTCAAGGAAAATTTATGTAATAAAAAACAATAATAAAATAATAGCATTTATTTGTTATCTTTCGTTAATGGAAAGCATAGAATTAGAAGCAATTTATGTAGATTCAATATTTCGTAAACAAGGATATGGAAATATATTGTTAGAGTATATGATACAAGAAGCAGGAGAATTAAATTGTAGAAATATTTTTTTAGAAGTGCGAGAAAAAAATCTAAGTGCAATTCATTTATATCAAAAAAATGGTTTTGAAATTATTGGATATAGAAAACAATATTATGGTACAGAAGATGGAATCGTTATGAAAAAAGAATTAAGGTGTAAATATGAGTGATATATATATATTGGCATTTGAATCTAGTTGTGATGAAACAAGTGTGTCAATTGTAAAAAATGGCAGAGAAGAAATTGCGACAGTTGTTTTGTCACAAATGGATATACATGCTTTATATGGTGGTGTAGTCCCAGAAATTGCAAGTCGAATGCATATTGAGAATATTACACTTGTAATAGAAGAGACATTACAGAAAGCTCATATGTCAATGAAGGATATTGATGCAATTGCGGTAACATATGGACCTGGATTAATTGGTTCCCTATTAGTTGGTGTACAGGCGGCAAAGACATTAGCTTATATTTATAAAAAACCATTAGTTCCAGTTCATCATATAGCAGGACATATTTATGCGAATAATCTAGTAAAACCATTAGAGTTTCCTTTAATTGCCCTTGTGGTAAGTGGAGGTCATACTGAATTAATTTATATGAAAGAAGATTATACGTTTGAAAAAATTGGTGGTACATTGGATGATGCAGTAGGAGAAGCTTATGATAAAGTTGCCAGAGTAATTGGTCTATCTTATCCTGGAGGTCCTATTGTAGATAAATATGCACATGAGGGACAAGATACTTATAGTTTACCTTTACCTAAAGACGATAATAGTTATGATTTTAGTTTTAGTGGATTAAAGAGTGCTGTTATCAATGTAGTACATAATGAAGAACAGAGAGGCAATAAAATAGTTTCAGAAAATATGGCTACATCATTTCAAAATAGAGTGGTAGAAATATTAACTAAAAAAACAATAAAAGCAGTAAAGGAATACAATGTAAAAAATTTAATCGTAGCTGGTGGTGTATCTGCAAATAAAGGTTTAAGAGATAAATTAGAAGAAATTTGTAAAGAAGAAAGAATTCATTTAACTGTGCCAGCAATTAAGTATTGTACAGACAATGCAGCGATGATAGGGGCAGCAGGATATTATGCATTTTTATTAGGAAGACGTGCAGGATTAGATTTAAATGCTAAAGCAAATGATACATTAAAATAGAAAAGAGGGATTATATGAAATGTATTTTATTGTGTGCAGGTTATGCAACAAGATTATTTCCATTAACTGAGAACTACCCAAAGGCTTTACTAGAGATAGAAGAGGGAAAACCGCTATTAAATTATACAGTAGAGGAAATAAATCGTTTAAAGGAGATAGAAGAAATCTATTTAATAACAAATGATAGATTTTATAAAATCTTTAAAGAATGGTCAGAATCATTAAATAATGAGAAGCCAATTACAATTATTAATGACCATACATTAAGTAATGATGACCGTTTAGGAGCAATAGGAGATATTCAATATACTATTAATTCAAAAAATATTTCTGATGATGTTTTAATTATATCAGGAGATAATTTATTCGAATTTAATCTTAGAGAGGCGTTGGATTTTTATTATGAAAAAAAAGCTCCTGTTGTAGGAGGCCAGTATGAAAATGATGAAGACTTATTAACAAGATTAGGTGTTATAGAAGCTGATGAAAATGGAAAAATAGTTGGTTTTGAAGAAAAACCCCCACATCCAAAAGGAAATATTAAGTCGTTAGGAATATATATATATCCTAAACACATTGTTTCTGTTTTAAAGCAATATTTAGAAGAAGGAAATAAACCTGATGCACCTGGATATTTTCTTAGTTATTTATATCAAAAAGAGCCAGTTTATGTTTTTTCATTTAAAGGAAATTGGTTTGATGTTGGAACACATGAAGCTTTAGCAGAAGTACGTGAGTTATATAAAAATAAAAATTGAGTATAAAAATTATGACATTAATTTAAGAACATGTTTTATAAAAGTTGCTCGAGTATGTAAAAATCTTTGTATAAAATCTAATCATAGCAAATAAAGTTTTATAGGAATCGAATAGATTGGTTCAATGTCAAATAGTATTGGTAAAACCAAAAACTGATGATAAATGAACTTTTCAAGAGAACTAAAAAATTAGTTCTCTTTTGTTATGTAGTGAT
>JAAWNF010000083.1 GCA_022798795.1 Bacilli bacterium | reverse complement strand
ATAATTTATTTTTATATCAAAATATTGCCCTGCATTAAAATTATAATTTTTATCGCAAATTTTTTCAATATCAACCAAAATACTATAATTATCTTTCTCAATATTATTATTAAATGTTTCTATTATTTCCTTTATTTCATTTTCTGACAAAACTGTTCTTTGATTTTTTCCATCTTTAATTTTATCCCCCATTTTTGTTGCATCTACTAAATATACTTTATTATATTTTTTCTCTTTATCTAAAAATATAATGCTAACATTTGTTCCCGTTGTTGCAAAAATATTTGGTGGCATTGAAATGACCCCTCTCAATATTTTTTTATCAATAATATTTTTCTTGATAGATGCCTCAATTCCATTTTTTGCTGATAAAAATCCAGTTGGTACAACTATTGCAGCCTTTCCAACATCTTTTAAAGAAAATAATATATGTTGTATAAACATTAAATAAATAGCCATTGAATCTTTCTTTGCATTTGGTATTTTAGGAACTCCAGCAAAAAATCTATCTTTATATTTATCATCAGCGAGTTGATTCCTTGTTTCGCTAAAATCTGTTTTAAACGGTGGATTACTAACTATATAGTCAAATTTAGCTAATCCGTTTTTTTCTTTATTTAAATGAGCGGGATTCAATAATGTATCACCATGTATTACATTCCCTAATGAATGAACTAAATTATTTAGTATTAAGTTTAATCTTAAAAATTCATTTGATTTTTGAGAAATATCCTGAGAATAAATTGTACAATTTTCTTCACCTATTTGATGTGCTAATGCTAATAATAGTGTTCCAGAACCTGCTGCAGGGTCATATAAAGATACATTTTGAGTTGGATTTGGTGCTAATATTTTAGCTATAATTCTAGCTATTGAATTTGGTGTATAATATTCTGCGTACTTACCAAAATCTTTATTATAGTCTTTAATTAAATATTCAAATATTGTTGCAAAAAAATCATATTTTTCTGAAAATGCATTTTCAAAACTAAATTCTACTAATTTGGATATCATTGCTCTAAAAAATGCATTTCTTTTATCTGATTCAGTTATATATTGTGATAAAGTATCAAATAATTTGATTTTTTCTTTTGAACCAGTTTTAACCGAGAATATATCAGCATTATCATTTGAAATTCCTATTAAAGCATTATCAAATAACTCATAAAATTCAGGCATTGTTGAATTTTGATTATTAAATAATGTACTTACTCTATATGAATTTTGAATTTTAGCAACATTAGCCCCCATTCTCATTGTTAATATTGAAAATTGTTCAGGGCTTAAAGAATCTAAATACTTTTCTACTTCTCTTGTAGTTGAATTTTCATCAAGCTCTTTTGATACCCTTTTTGTTTCATATATGAATTTATCATTTAAGTATTTATATAAGAAAATTTCTGTTATGATTTTATATTCACTTGATGCGTTACCAAGACCATATGTAGAACATACACTTTTTAACTCATCAATCATTTTTTCAGTTTTTCTTATTATTTCTCTTTCTGTTGTCATAAGTTTAGACTCCTTTCTGCTAAGTATGTTTCAACAATCACTTCTGTAAAGAATTGGACTTCATCTATTATAATTGTAATATTATGTTTATCAAATTCATCCAAAGTCATTGGCATAATTGTTTGTTTAAAATAAGATTCAGTATCCATAATATCGTACTTTCTTAATAAAATATCATCTATTTCATTTTTTAAATTTGTTAATATTTTATACAAATCAACTTGATTAAATTCAGGAATTCTTTCCAATACTCTTTTATGAATCTTAACATATTTTTCGTCACCAGAATATTTTACTAGTAATCTATTATTACTTTCATTTAGTGAATGAATTTTCTTCATTAAATCGTCTAATTTAACTGTGTTATTATTCATATCTGCTACTGTTAAATCTTCAAAATTAATTGATGTAAATAAAGCATTATATTCTCTAAATAGAAGAATGTATTTCATATCATCTTTATCTATATTTATTAAGAATTCTTTCCTTACTTCATCGAATTTTTGCTTATATTTATCAGCTATTACTAACTCTTCTTCACTTATTTTTCTAAAGTTAAAATCAATATTAACTAAAGCAACATTAAGCATACTGGCAGTATCTTGGTTTTCTTTGTCAGTTAAATTTATTATATCAATTCTTCTTTCAACTTCATGAACCATTTTACTGACTCTATCAATTTTAATTCTTCCTAATAAGTCATTATAGCCAAATGCTTTAATAACATTATAGAGCTCTTTGTAAGTAATCATTATCTTTTTTAAATCGATTAAATTTTTCTTTTCTAATTCGTTAATTTGTTGGGAAAATATTTCGAGATTTTCACTATCATATTCAAATAATTTATTCTCAATCTCTTTGATACTTTTTTCTATCTCTTCTTGAGATAAAAATATATTGCTGTAAGTTTTAAAATCTTCACCTAATTGTTGTTGTAATTCATTAAAGTATGCAGCATTTGTTCTATCGAACTCTTCTCTTATGTCTGCAAAGTCAACAACATATCCATATTTAAAATTTTTATATGGTCTATTAACTCTTGTTAAAGTTTGTAATAAATTATGTGCTTTTATAACTCTACCTAAGTAAATTTTCTTTAATCTCGGAGCATCGAATCCAGTTAATAGCATATTTTGAACTACAAGAATATCTATTTTACCTTTTTTAAAATCATCTACTTCTTCGCTTCTTGTCTTTTTATCATCTTCATTATATAAAATTAATGCCTTTGATAAGTCATAATCTGCTAAATCATTGAACACATTTCTAGCTTGTGCTTGTGAATCACATACTATCATTCCACCAATAGTTTCATCATTATACATTAATCTAGACTTTATAAAGTCATAAACTATATATCTTGTTAATGCTTTTGTATATTTAGGATGCGCAAATATTTCTTCTTCACTAGAAATACCCAATAATTTTTTTATTTCATCTAAGGTATTATTTAATTCTGTTTTATAGGAAGTTTCAATACCCTCTCTTATTAATTTTAAAGTATATCCATCTGCTATTGACTTATTATAATAATACTTGTGAATATAATCACCGAATATGTCTTTAGTGCTATAGTTATCTCCAATTAGAGGTGTTCCAGTTAATCCAATAAATATTCCTTCTCTATCAGAAGCAAATAAATTTGCCAAAAACGAACCTTTTGGATTATAGCTTCTGTGTGCTTCATCTAAAAAATATATTCTTTGTACATCTACATTGTAATCTGCTTCTTTAACAATAGAACCTTCGGAGAATTTTTGGATATTTACCACATTTATAGTTAAATTACCTATTTTAGAAACAGCAGATGTTTCTTTAATTGTATTCTTAAATTCTTCTTTTGAATTAACCCTGGTAACATCTAATCCTCTAGCTGTAAATTCTTCACTTGCTTGTTTTAATAAATTTAATCTATCCACGACAAAATAGAATTTTGCGACTTTGCCTCTTCTTTGAAAATAATCAGTTATATATTTGACATTATAATATGCTAAGGCTGTTTTACCTGAACCTTGAGTATGCCATATTACGCCCTTTTTAATATTTTTATTTAAAGTATTTTCAATAGCTAATGTTGCGAAAAATTGTTGATATCTCATTACGTGTTTTTCTATTTCAATAATTCCATCTTTATTGGATTTCTCAACATATGCAATTCCATATTTTAATAATTTTAGAATTCTTGACTTATGAAATAAAGAAGTTATTAATCTATTAGTTGGTGAGGTACTACTTAAATTAGTAGAATATTCCGGAGTACCTTTAATAGAAACATAGTTATTATCCTTTAAAATATAATTCTCTTGATTATAATCCAAATCTTGTATTTGACTAAAAATAGAAGTATCTTCTTCTCTAAAACAGTTGAAAAACACATCTTTATAACTTGTTGTACCATAAAATGCACCTTCTATTGGAACACCTGAATCTTCATTATATTCTTGATTATTTGAAAACAATAATAATTGTGTAATATTAACAAATTTTCTGAATTTTTTATTTTTAAATCTATCATTAATTCTATTTCTTTCAGCTAATATTCCCTCTCTATTATTTGGTTTCTTAACCTCAATAAAACTTAAAGGCATTCCATTTATTAATATAATAATGTCTGGTCTAAACTCGTCTTCACCATTTTTATAAGTTAACTCCGTTACAACATTAAATGTATTATTTTCTA
>JAAWNF010000082.1 GCA_022798795.1 Bacilli bacterium | reverse complement strand
CATTTTGTCTCGCATAATATTTGGATAGATACATAGTAACTCTTGCTTCTATGTTTTTTAAATCCTGATTCTGCATTTCAAATATAACAAATTCGTCTTTTCCTCTTATCAATAAATCAAAAATACTATAGGATAAATGTTTATTTTCTTTGAATACTTCTTTATCGATATAAGTAATATTTTTCATTTCTTCATGAAAAATATCTTTAAAAAATTGTTTTAAAAAATAATGAGCACCAAAAACATTCTTAAAACTCGTATCAAATCTAAGACCATAAATTTTTTCTTTCAATGAGATTCCTCCTTATCTGGAAGAACTCTATCTACATCATACTAGATATAAAATAGTTTGTCAATATATCTTATATGTTAAAAAAATTCTTCCTCTTTACTTATATCTTTCTACAAAAGTATTATAAATTCCTTATAAATAAAAAAAACAGATACAAAAATCTGTTCTTATCATCAATACTTTTCTTGGACTTTTTTAGGAAGTTCTTCATACTCTACTTCTCTCCACGAATGAACACCCAAAATTCGTACTTCCAATTCTAGAAAAGCAGTATCTCTAAGCTCTCTATTCGTTTTAAATTTTAAATTCTTTTTCTTGCCCTTTTCATCATAAGAAACTAATTCATATTCATATTCCTTTGCTGATAACTTTTCAATCTTCATATTATCAACTCTTGTATAGTAAAGTTTATCATAACTTTCCATATAGAAAAATAAACAACCACAAAGAACAATAAACAAAATAGTTCCCACTATAATTACAAACTTTTCTTTCATACTTCACTTCTTTCTAAACTCTGCAATTACTAAAAATAATAAAAATAGTAATATAAACGGACCCAAAACTGGTAGCCAAAAATCTTTTATCACTTCTATTTATTTCCTCAATATGAAAAATATCATATTTTTTCTCGAATCATATTTTTACTGCAAAAATAAGTAAGCATAAAATATCCTCCATAAATGGCAATCATAAATATAGCAGTCATAATAATAGATGGCAACAATTCATCACTTCCAAATACAGATAACAGACGATTACAGAATAAGATTCCAAAGATTGAATGTATCATAGCAAGTACTAACGGAAATAAGAAGAAAATACCAATTTGTCTAAACAATGCTTGATGAAGCATTTTTTCATCTACTCCAATTCTTTTTAAACATATAAAGCGTTCTTTATTATCTGTACTTTCTGATAATTCTTTTAATGCAAGTATTGCTGCACTACTAATTAAAAAAATAATCCCTAAATAAAGTCCAATAAAAGTTACCATAGCTCCTAATCCAACACTTGTTTCATATAACTTTATCTTGGTACTTCCTTTTAAAGTTGTCATAAGAGAATATGGATGATTTTCTAACTCTGTCGTGATACGTTCTTCAATCTGCTTTTTTTCTACTTCTCCATTTGCTTTATAATTCGCACTCATCATACTAATCGATATTCTTTCTTCATTTAGAGCTTTATCTGGTAAAACAAAGAAACCAGAATTTGAATGAGTACTATTCATAAACAAAAACCCATCTTTACATTTTTCATATTTGGGATAATATTTCTCATTTTTTATCACAATTGGAATATTCCTTTTTAATGCTTCATTTCGTATTGCTGCTAATTCTTTATAATCGGCCACTATAATGTACTCATTATCTTTTAATGTATACTCTTCTAGTCCAAAAAGACGTGCCATACGATTATAATCGCTCAATTTTATAAAATATTCTTCTGTATCATAAGTCATAAATGGAAATTTTTTATAAACCTCCTCATAATAACTTCCTAATGTATCTTGAAGCGTTAACCCAATATCATAAATATCTAGTTCCACAATCTCTTTCAAATTTGTTTCAATATCAAAATCTAAAAATGTCAATGTTTCTCGTAAAGAAATATTAGAATCAGCAATCATATTTGGGTCATATCTTGTAGAACCCTCTACCTGTTCTTCTCTAAGATAACGAGTTTTCGTAAATTGAACATCCATTGGTACCAAAGTTTTTAGATTTGCTGTCATAGAATTTTTAATGGATAAAGCAGAAGACAAAACACAAATGGTAATAAATAGCATCAAGCAAATAATCGACATGGAAAATACAGTAGTATTAATTTTGCTACTAATTTGTCTTAATGTGAAACTATTCAAAGCTTTATAGTAGAATTTTTTCATGTGTGTAACAAGTATCAAAAGTAAACCAGATAAAGACCAAAATATCAAAAACGTAGAAAGTGTTCCTAAAATAATTGGCAAAAAGATATCTGATGCATTGGATAGTTCTTCAAATCCTATCGTAACAAGATAATAAGCATACCCTAACATACTAGCACCAACCATAAATAATAAAGTACAGAAAATTGGATTTTTGAGTTTCACTTGTTCACTTCTTTTACTTCCATGCAATAAATCAATTAATTTACACTTACTAACATTAATCGTATTGAATATCATCACAAGAAGATACATAATTCCAAAGTAAATTAAAGTTTTAATACAAGCACTATTAGAAAATGTAAAAGTAAACTCAGTTAAGTCCGCTTCAAACATATTTGCTACTAACAAACTCATAAATTGAGAAATGAAAACACCTACCACTAAACCAACTATCAAGGATAATAATCCAATGAAAAATGTTTCAAAAAATAAAATCATAGAAATTTTTCGCTTACTCATTCCAAGTGTCAAATAAATACCAAATTCTTTATTTCTTCGTTTCATTAAAAATCTAGAAGCATAAATAATTAGAAAACCTAGAATGAAAGAAACAAATACACTCACTCCAGATAACATATTAATCATTAATTTTATAAGTTCTCTTGTGTCTCTTGTTACATCTAGTAGTATTGTTTGACTATCAATCGCATTAAAAACATAAAAGATAGCAACTCCAAGAATGAGCGTGAAAAAATAGATGGCATAATCTTTAAAACTTTTTTTAATATTTTTAAGTGATAATTTAAAGAGCATCATTTAAATCCCCTCCAAGGAGAGTTACTACATCAATAATCTTGTCAAAAAACTCTTTTCTTGAATCGCTTCCTTTTTCTATTTCATGAAATATTTTACCATCTTTTATAAAAATAACTCTTTTTGCATAACTTGCTGTAAAAGCATCATGAGTAACCATCAAAATGGTGGCATCTAAAGCTGCATTTAAGTGATTAAATCTTTCCAATAACATTTTTGCAGATTTTGAATCAAGAGCTCCTGTTGGTTCATCTGCTAATACAAGTTTTGGATTCGTGATGATTGCTCTAGCAGACGCGACTCGTTGCTTTTGTCCTCCGCTCATTTGATAGGGATATTTATTTAACACATTTTTGATATCTAATTCTTCTGCAGCTTTTTTAATGCGTGCATCAATTTCTTTTACTTTCACATTTTGAATAGAGAGCGCTAAAGCAATATTTTCATAGGCAGTCAAAGTATCTAGTAAATTAAAATCTTGAAAGATAAATCCTAGTTCTTCTCTTCTAAAGCGATTTAAAGAAGAACCCTTTAATTTTGTAATATCTTCACCCCCTACATAAATATGACCACTTGTTACTCGGTCTATGGTAGAAATGCAATTCAGAAGGGTCGTTTTCCCACTTCCACTTGCTCCCATAATCGCGACAAATTCCCCTTTCTCTACAGAAAATGATAGATTATCAATCGCTTTGGTTAGTGATGACCTACTACCATAATATTTTTCAATTTTATCAATTTTTAAAATTGGTTCCATAATATAACTCCTTTCACAATCATCATAAAATAAATAATTCTTTTTGTCGTTTGTTTTATCTTACAAAAACCTTACAAAACTGTAAGGTTACTTTAAAACATCATAATAATTGTTCTCATAAAAGAGAATAGAAACTTTGGTTGAGAGATTTTGAGTAGACTCAATTTCTATTTTGTGTCCAAGCTTCTTACATAAATTTTCTACAATGAATAAGCCCATTCCTGTAGAAGTTTTCCTAATTCTTCCATTGTATCCTGTAAAAGATTTTTCAAATACTCTTTTCATATCACTTGCAGGTATACCAATCCCATTATCTTCTATTTCTAATTTTATACTTTGTTTTTGTTTTATGACAGTCACCTTTATATAAGACTTTTTTTTATCATCTTTATATTTAATACTATTATTAATAATTTGATTGCATATAAATTCTAACCATTTAGAGTCTGTCATTACTTTCTCTTCATGACAAGATACAATGAAATCAATTTCATTTTCTAATAAATCATCTTTATTTTTTAAAGCT
>JAAWNF010000081.1 GCA_022798795.1 Bacilli bacterium | reverse complement strand
TTTGATGCTGTAAATAAGTTTGCGTTTTCACTTGTGATTTTTACTGGTTTATTGAATGTTACTGTTACTGTTACATCATTTGATGTAATTGTATCAATATCTTGTGTTGTATTTACTGTGATATCTTCTTTATCAATTGTAAATGTTACTTCATTCGTATTTCCAGCTACATCTGTCACTGTTAATGTATAAGTACCATTTTCTATTAAAGTTGTACCACTTGTAAATGTTTCTTTGCTACCATCTGGTTTTGTCAAAATCGCTTTAATTCTATCTTGAGCAGCAAAATTATCTTTAAATGTAATAGTTACATTTTCATTTTTTCCATAATATCCATTATTAGATACGCCTTCAATTGTAGGTGCTGTTCTATCTATAATAAATGAAATACTATTTTTTCCAGAAGAATTTTCTAATGTATTTCCTGCAGCATCTGTTGCACTAAATGCATATCTTCCTTCTTCTGTAATTTCTACTGAATTTTCAAAATGGATTGGTTCTCCACCATTCAATGTATAAGTACCAGTCACTGGAGATTCATCATCAATTGTAATTACTAATTTTTCATCTTTATATTGTTTTCCATGACTAGCGCCATTTAATACTGGATTAACATCATCATATATCACCGTTTTTGATGATGTATGCCCAACTTCATCTGTTGCAGTAATTGTATATCTTCCTGGAACACTAAATTTTTCTGTCCCAGTTAATTCTTTTTCTTCGCCACCATTAAAACTATAAGTTGCACTTACATTTGTGATATCAATGATTTCAACACTAATTGGTTTGTTGTGATATTCAATACCATCAATTGTGCTTCCTTTTCCATCTGATTTGAAATTGATAATTGGTGCTGATGTATCAATTGTAAAACTAACTTTACTTTCATTTCCTGCTTCATCAGTTACAATTAATTCATAAGTTCCTTCTGTTACTGTTGTTCCACTTGTAAATGGTTCTCCATTCAAAGTAGCACTTCCCTCATCAAAACTCACTACTGTATCTTGTGTATAAATTTTTCCTTCTTCTACACCTGTAATAATTGGTGCTGTTCTGTCAATATTTTGAACACTAATATTTACAGTTCTTGGAGTTCCAAACTCATGATTTTCATCATCAAATTTGATGGTCTCAGTTCCATTTTCTTCAAACAATTTTGTAAATGTTTTTTTATCCGCAGAAACAGTCCAACCTGTATTTCCAGATGTAATTACAGCTGGAAAGTTAGTTGTTATAGTTACTAAAACATTATTTTTTGTTGGCTTTGTTTCACTATAATATTTATCTTTATTTGTAATTTGCAATACTGGCGAATCTATAACATCAGAAAGCGCATTTTCCATATTATATCCAATTGCTGGATTTAATGCTTCTGTTGTTTTAGGGTCTTCGCAAATCACTACTGGTTCATAAACATAAGAACCATTTTCATTTTTTATCACTACATAAGAATACTCTGCACACTTGTCTTCACTATTAAAATCGCCAGTGTTTGTCAAATACTCTGCCGTAGTTTTTATTTCTTTTTCAATTGAGATTTGGTTATTCTCTACATATTGTTTTGCAGCAAAAACCATCTCTTGCTCAAAAGAAATTTGTTTTTCACCATTCTGGTTGTTCAAACTTTGATATACTCCAATACCAGCAGCAACTGCGGAAATTGCTGTGATACCAAGTATACTTTTCTTCACATTAAAAACTTTTTTTAACATAAAAAACCCCCTAATCCATTGATATGTATTCATTTTATCATATTTTTATCGTTTTGTCAAAACAACGTCAAATTTTACAAAAAAATTTTTTTAAGCATTGACTTTTCAAAAAAGCCATTTAATCACTTTAATTAAATAGCTTTTATCTTTACATTACTTTAATTTTGTGCTCCTGCTAATTGGTCATCTATTGCTGCTTCAATTTCATCAATTGTAAGAACCTTTACATCATAATGAACTTCATAAGAATATAGACCATTGCCATCTCCCCAATCAATTTTCACTGTAAATACATCACCTTCCATAAAGCCTCTTTTGATACTAATATAGCTTTTTCCTGTGGAAGAAATGTTTACAGCTGCTCCAACTTGAGTTGACCCAATATAAACTTCTAGACCCTTTAATTGTTCTTCTGTATAATTTTCTAACCCTACATAATTAAGAGTAAGATGTTGATTAGATTGATACTTTGGATGTGTTTTTTGTGGAAGCATTGTTCCTGTTACATAAATTACATTTCCATTTTGAGATACTTTAACATTATTTTTTACAGTAACACCTCTATAAGTATAACTAGCTCTATCATATTGACCATCAAAACTTCCTAATTCAGCAGTCATATTAATTGCTGGTTTTATATGAACTAATATTGTCTTATTTACACTTTTTCCATTATTACCTGTCGCTGTACAAACCACTTCATATTTTCCATAATTTTTAAATTCATTCACATTTGTAACTACATTATTTCCATATTTGCAACTTGTATTTCCACCTGTTTTTCCAAATGAATTTGTATATAATGTAGATAAAGCTTGATTATCACCTATCCAACCTACATAATTATTTACAGTTAAAGTTGGTACTGTAGTATCTGGAATACATTGACTATCATAAGTTGCGTAACTTACAACATACCCATATTTACCATAATATTTTCCTCCAACTTTTTGGCAATAATATTTTGGTGTCGTTGGTTTTACTTGATTCTGACTACCATTTGATGAGCCATTGGCAATTTGATTTGATGAATCATCATTTTTTTCTTCATTTGAAGTATCATCTTCATCAGAGTTTTTATTTTCTTCATCTTCTTTATCTGAATCATCATCTTGATTATTGTCATCATCAATAATATCATTTCCAGTATTATTACCTTCACTAATACCTGGATTTGCCCCATTTCCATTCCAGTTTTCTTCTTCTGTCAACGGATTTGCAAAAGAGTACACAATAAAACTAATTCCAATAAATAAAATAATAACTAAAATAACTTTCTTATTATTCATAAAAGTTTCACCCCTTAACTAATAAAAATATATCATAACATTTAAAAATTGTCAAATCATTGTATATTGCTAAATCGCTTTATTTTATTATAAACTTTTGAATCTATACTGATTAAAAACTCAGTTTTATCCTTTAAATAAAGGCCAAATCCGAAATTCAACTTTTCCAATAATATCTTTTTTTTCTACACAGCCAAACATTCTACTATCCTCTGAGTTAACACGATTGTCACCTAATACATAATAACAATTATCAGGAATCACTAAATCTACATTTTTTTCTAAAATAAGTGTTTCATCTGGTTCTAGCGTCTTAGAAAATTGTTCTTTTACAATTTTTCCATCTACATATAATGTATCTTCTCTATATTCTATGTGTTCACCAGGAAGTCCGATTACTCTTTTTATCATAAATTTACTTTTTTTATTATTCAAAACAATTACTTCAAATCTTTTTGGATTTATTATTTTATATTTTAGTTTATTTAATAAATATATTTCTCCTTCTCTATAGTTTGGTTGCATAGAAGGTCCTAATACCTGTTGAAATGATACTACATAAAGATAAACTAATAAAACAGCAATTATTATAAAAATATATTTCATTGTATCTTTAATAAATTCTTTTACTCCTCTTAAGTCTGTTATATCCATATTATCACCTGCATTTTATTACTATAGCACATTATAACATGTAATATTTTACTTGTAAATTAAAAGAAAATAAAAGTATAAAGTAAGTGTAAAGAGAACAAAAACGGAATCTTATTCCGCTTTTATTTTTTAGCTAACACATATTGTTGAGCTTTTTCAGTATTATCAACTTTTTCTGGATATTCAAATACAACTCCGTTTACAACAATCTCTCTCATTGTAAGAAGCGCTTCTATTTCTCCATGGATTTCAGAAATAGGTTCTGCCTCTTCCTCAAATCCTTCCTCTTTACCTGTAGCTCCTGAATCAGGAAGTCTATCTACTCCTGTTTCATATCCTCTATCTGGCTCACTTAATGTTGGTTCAGAAAGTGTTGGAACACTTGGTTTTACTTCATTTGGTTGTTGCACATTTGTTGACTCTAATTGAGAAGATTCTTCTTGCTCTTTTGTTCCTGTTAATTCTTCTTGTTCTTCATCTTCTTCCTCAAAACCGTCTTCTTTATCTGTACTTCCTGCGTTTTCATTGTCCTGATTTCCACTTCCATCACCATCAGTAAAGTCTCTATCGTCTTCATCTCCTGTTGGTCCTGTTGGATTTGTTCCTGTTGGTCCCGTTGGCTCTGTTCCTGTTGGTCCCGTTGGCTCTGTTCCTGTTGGTCCTGTTGGATTTGTTCCTGTTGGTCCCGTTGGATTTGTTCCTGTTGGTCCTGTTGGATTTGTTCCTGTTGGTCCTGTTGGATTTGTTCCTGTTGGTCCTG
Source organism: Bacilli bacterium (assembly GCA_022798795.1). GTDB lineage: Bacteria > Bacillota_I > Bacilli_A > RF39 > UBA660 > MGBC102946. The sequence continues at coordinate 26 of JAAWNF010000081.1, read as the reverse complement.
TTGGATTTGTTCCTGTTGGTCCTGTT
>JAAWNF010000007.1 GCA_022798795.1 Bacilli bacterium | reverse complement strand
TGTAATTTTTCTTTATAAAATGAATGGGTTAGATAATAAAATAAAAAATTTACCATTTTAAATTATAGATAAAAAAAGAAAGTTGAAATTTTTGTGAAAGAGTGTTAATATAATGGTTATAGAGGAGGTGTAAAAATGAAGAAAGGAAAATGGTTAGCAGCATCTTTACTTGTTTTACTAACAATGACAGGTTGTGGTAGTAAAAGTTTAACATGTACTTCTGAAGCTAATTCATTAGGAATGGAAATGAAAAGTACAATTAGTGCTAAATTTAAAGGTGATAAGCTTAATTCTATGAATGTAACTGTTGATGTGAAATTACCAGATAGTATGAAAGACCAAAAGAAAACTATTATGGAATCATATGAAAAAGAAAATACTGTAAAAGATGCCAAAATAAAAGAAACAAAAGATGGCTTTAAAGTAGAAGGAAGCGCTGATGCAAAATCTTTAGGAACAGAAAATAACGCGAAATATGATGACGTTAAAAAAGTTCTTGAATCAGCAAATTATAAATGTAAATAAAAAGAGCAAGGCTCTTTTTTTAATCACAGTTATTTTTATTTTTGATAAATTCATGAAGCATTTTAGTAAGTGCTCTTTTTTCAATTCTAGAAACATAGCTTCTGGAGATTCCTAGCTCTTTTGCAATTTCTTTTTGCGTGATTGCTTCTTCATTATTTAATCCATATCTTTTTATAATAATTTCTTTTTCTCGTTCTGTTAAAATATCAAAATATTGATGAAGAAGTTTAATATTATTTTTTAAATGTAAATCTAAAGCAAAATCTGGTTTTGGAGCTTTTAAAATATCTAAAAAAGTGATTTCGTTTCCATCTTTATCAAATCCAACAGAATCATTAATGCTAATATTTTTAGTGTTTTTTTTATCACTCCTGAAATGCATTAAAATTTCGTTTTCTATACATCTAGCACAATAAGTTGTAATTCTAGTCCCATGCTTGTAAGAATAGCTGTCAACTCCTTTAATAAGACCGATGGTACCAATACTAATTAAGTCATCCATATCTTCATTTCTATGGTCATATTTTTTTACAATGTGTGCTACTAATCTTAAATTGTGTTCAATGAGTTTATTTCTTGCTTCAGCGTTTCCTAATTTTGCTTGTTCTACATAATAATCTTCTTCCTCCTTGGAAAGTGGGTCTGGGAATACATTATTTGAATAAGCAGCTGTAAAAAAGTGAAAGTCTTTCAATAACTTTTTAAAAAAATCAAACATCTAATCACTCCTAAATAAAGTATATACAATGAAAAAAAATATATGATTTGCTATTTTTATTTTAACAGTACTTGACAATACAAGGTAGCTAGTATACAATGAATGTGAGGTGAGATATGAACACGCAATTTAAAAAAGGAGTATTAGAACTCATTGTATTATTATCTGTAGCAAAAAAAGATATTTATGGTTATGAGTTAGTTGCTCAAGTTTGCAAAGTTATTGATGTGAATGAAGGAACCATTTATCCATTATTAAAGCGTCTCACAAATGAAGGATATTTTGAAACATATTTAGTAGAATCGACAGAAGGACCACCTAGAAAATATTATCATATTACTGTATTAGGAAAAGAAAGAGCAGAGGACTTAAAAAATAATTGGAGTAATTTTGCCACATCAGTAAATAAATTTATAGAGGAGGAAAATCATGAATAAAAAGAAATTTTTAAAAATATTAGAAGAAAAATTACAGATTTTGAGTGAAGAGGAAAGAAAGGATATCTTAAACGAATATAAGGATACAATTGAGGAAAAAATAAGACATGGAAGTAGTGAAGAAGAAGCGGTAGCCGATTTTGGAAGTGTAGAGGAACTTTCTAGAGAAATATTGAAAGCCTATAAAATTAATCCAGACTATTCTAATGGGAAAGATAAAGTAAAGGAGTTTGTAGAAGAAGGAGAAAGTTTGATAAAAAAGGGAGCTGAAAAATTATCTGGTTGGACTCAAGATGCCATAGAAGATTTTAAGAATAATGACCAAAATTGGACTTTAGAAATGGTATTTGAGGTTATTATAAAAGCAATTATATTATTAATAGGACTTTCATTACTTAGAATTCCATTTTACTTGATAGAAAGTTTAGGATTAGGAATTTTTGAGGTGGCTTTTCCTCCTTTTGATTCTATTTTCAAAATTATTTTAAAATGTTTTACAAGTTTCATTTACTTGATTGTATGTATTATTATTGCGATGATTGTATTCAAACCTTATTTTATAACAAATAAACAAAGTGCAAAAAAAAAAGAAAGTAAGAGCAAAGAAGTAAAAATAGAAAAGGAAAATGAACATCAGACAACAAAAGAATCAGGAGGTTTTAAAATTGCTCTTGAAATATTAAAAGCATTTTTATTTTTATGTACTGTATTTCCATTATATTTTGTAGATTTTGGATGCTATATTGCGTTAGCTGTTTTATTATTCCTATTGATAGAAGGAGTCCCAATTTTAGGCGTTTTCTTGATGCTATTAGGTATTGCTATATTTCTAACTTTTCTTACAAAAGTATTTTATAATTTATTATACGGAAATAAAAAAATTTATTGTTATTCTTTAATTATAAGTGCAATTGTCTTTGTATCTGGTTGTTTCTTTAGTATTGGTACACTTGCTGATTTTGAAGTTTATCGTGGTTTACCAGATAATTCTTTTACTCAAAAAGAATTTGTTTATGAAAAAAATGTTATTAGTAGTGCCTTTCATATTTCAAATTATGATTATGAGGTAAAAGAGGATAATTCACTAGAAGATAACCAAGTTCAAATTATTGTTTCGTATTATTCTGATTTCATATCTGAAGTGAATGTAGAAGAAAAAGAGTTGGATGGCATAATCTTTTATCGATTAAAAGCAATCCATCAAAATGTAAGTAGAGCAAGTAGAAGAAAAGTATATAATATGATAATGAGAGAATTAAAAAACTTACGTTGGTATCATTACAATGAACTAGGAGATTTAAAAATCATTGTGAAAGCTAATTCTGATACAATCGCCAAAATGAAGTAAAAGTGAAATTTTTTCACTTTTTTTTATAAAAATTTAGTACTTTTGAATTTTTACATAGAATAATACTTTTGAGGTGAAAGAAATGAAAAAGTTAATGATAATTGTTTTCATGTTAATTCCCATTTATTCTGTAAAAGCAGAGGAATGGAAAGAAGTAGAAACAGTACCTACTATCAATGGAAGCACACTAGAAATCAAAGAGGAAAAGGAATATCAATGGTTCAGAATAAAAAAAGAAGGGGGATATTTTAAAGATGCACCATCAGAAGATTTTATCAAGACAGAATTTTGGAAGTTTACTCCATGGTCAAAATGGCAAAATGAATATCCAATAGAGAAGGATATTGTTGAGAAAAAAACAATTTATCACTATCAGTCAGTTAAAAAAATTAAATATATTCGACTATCTGAAATAAATAATTCTAATCTTACATTTGCGTCTATTCAAGTTTATAAAGGAAGAAATTCGATATCATATAAAATGGAAGAAAAAAGGAATGAAATAATTTTAGAATTAGATGAACCTTGTTATTTTGACGAATTAGAAGTAGAAATGACTCTTGTCAATGTAACTGAAGAAGAAAATGCATTTTTAATTGAATGGTTATATGATTTAAATTTACCGAGTTGTATGCAAACTTATACAAGACAATGGTTTTCTATCTCTACACAAATTAATTTTATAGAGCGTAAGATGATGGTAAATCAAATTTTATATGAAGAAGAAAATACATCATTAGAAAAAATAGAGGAGAATTTGCATACGAAAGTTTATAAAACAGAACAGTATCGTTATCAAGAACGTATGAGTTATTATGAAAAGGAGACAAGAGAGTATAGTAAAGAATTTAGTAGTACTATGATAGATGGTTATCCTTATCCAGATTTAAAAACAGAAAAGAAGCGACTCTTTTGTAGAATTCATAAAAAAGAGCCGGAAATAAAAGAGATTATTATAACAAAAGAGGTACCTGTAGAAAAATTTATGCTGAAAGAAGTCCCAATAGAAAAAATCCTTTTAAAAGAACATCCTGTTAATTCTTTATTGCAACAAGATAATATATTTCTAAAGCAAGAAATAGAAAATTTAAAGCTTAGAGTAGCATCTTGTCAAAATGAAAAAAGTACTAATTTGGAGAAAAAGACAAAGCTTCAAAAAGTAGAGATAAAAAAGCAATCTTTAGAAGCTCCATTTTATATTGTTATATTTCTTTTTGGGTATCTACTAGGTCGAATTGTGGCGATGAAAAAAAAGTTCTAATTTTGTCGAATGAATAGAAATCATTTAGGAGCCATGATAAAGTAAATAAGCGAGGTGATAATGTGATATGCTAGAAATTAATATGGAATGTAGAAAAGGAATTTTATTTGTACGACTTGAAGGAGAACTTATTAAAGATACTGTGAATAAATTAAATAAAGAAGTAACAGAACTGGTAAAAGAAGCTGGAATTAGAAATATTGTATTCAATGTAGAACATCTAATTTCGATTGATATGAAAGGAATTAGTACCCTTTTTTATAACTATGAACTTTGTAGGAACAACAAAGGAAAAAGTATGTTATGTGGAGTTGAAAAAACAATTGTAAAACAAAAAATAATTAATAGCCGGCTATTAAAATATATGAATGAAACAAATGATGAATTAAGCGCTTTTCATATTTTTGAAACATGATAAAGGAGTGTTTATGGAAAATGAAAAAGATGCAGTTTTAAATGAACATCAAAATTTAATTTATTCAATTGCTCATCAGTTAGGCTCTCCCTTTTTGTTTGAAGATTTATTTCAAGTTGGGTGGATTGGTTTAAACAACGCATATAATAATTATGATGCCTCTTATGGTACAAAATTTTCTACTTATGCATATCCTTATATTGTTGGAGAAATGAAAAAATTTATGAGAGAAAATCAGGGGATAAAAATCAGTAGAGAAATTACAAAATTAACTCTCAAAATTGAAAAAGCAAGCATATTATTATCTCAACGCTTGATGCGAGAACCAACATTTCAAGAATTAGCGGAATTTTTAGAAGTCCCAGAATTTGTGATTAGTGAAGCAATTCATTCTAAAGATTCTGTCAGAAGTATCGATGAACCAATTAAAGAAGATGGAAAAGTGATTACACTTCATGATACGATTGGTAAAAAAGAAAGGGTTGATTTAAATACTTTGATTGCACTCCGGGAGGAAGTTTCTAAATTAGACCCATTAGAAAGGTCTTTGATTTGTGAACGTTATATGAAAGACCAAACACAAAGTGAGACTGCAAGTGTACTTGGAATGAGTCAAGTTCAAGTGTCAAGGAAAGAACAGAAAGTATTAGTGAAGTTAAAAGACAAACTAGCTGCGTAATTTGGTTAGTTTGTTTTTCTCATTTTTGAAGAACTTGATTTTTAGATACCTTTTATGTATAATAAAATGGCAAAAGGAGGAACTGAAAATGGAATTTGATTTGACAAGATTAAAAAATAAAATCGAACATGAAATAGAAATTGATTGTGAATATGAAATAGATGAGAATTTGATGTCAAGTACAGAATTAATGAGTCCTTTAAAAGTCATCTTAAAAGGAAAGATTGTAAGAGATGTATTGGAAGGGTTTCTATTAGATATAGAAGTATTTGGAACAATGACATTGCCTTGTTCTATTACTTTGAAACCAGTTTCTGTTCCGCTTAATATTCATATTGTTGGGAATTTAGACGAATTAATAGAAGAAATTGATGAAAATCATAAAAAGATAGAAAATTCTATTGATATTTTACCAATTATATGGGAAAATATACTAATGGAAATTCCCATGAAAGTGACAAGTCCAGATGCTTATTCTGTAAAAGCAGAAGGAGATGGATGGAAATTTGTAACTGATGAAAAGGATAATAAGAATCCAGCATTAGAAAAGTTAAAAGATTTATTATAAGAAAGAGGTGTGAAACCATGGCTGTACCATTTAGAAAAGTCAGTAAGACAAGAGGTAGAAAACGTCGTACTCACTATGTAATTAGCGCAAATGGAACTACAAAATGTACAAAATGTGGAGCTGATATTAGACCACATAGAGTATGTCCAAACTGTGGTACTTACAAAGGTAGAGAAGTAGTAAAAACAGAAGAAACAGCAAATTAATGTTGTTTTTTTTTTCATCTATTGTTATAATAAAAGTAATAAAAATAAAAAGAATAAGAGGTAACTAACATGAAATTAAATGAAAAAGGGTTTGCAATTTCCAGTATGTTGTATTCTATTTTGTTGCTTTTTTTAATGCTCATTGTAGGAGTTCTTGCAATACTTGGAAATAGAAAAGTGATACTAGATAAAATAAAAAATGAAATTGTGACAGATTTAACACAAAATAAAACATATAGTTTTTCATTTGCCCATAAAGATATATTATTAGCTAATACTTCCATGGTAAGTAATTTTTCTTTTGATTTATTAGATGATGTAAAAGTAGTCGACCAAAACGGAAACATCATTAAAACAGAAATTACAACAACATCAAATCCAACATTTGATGCTACTAAAAATGGGACATATGTTATAACTTATAGTGCGAATTATCAAGGAAATATAATAGAAGAAGAGCGAACAATTGAAGTAATTGACCCTATTACATATGAATATACTTATACAGGAAAAAAACAGCAGTTTACAGTTCCAACGAATGGATTGTATCAAATGGAGTTATGGGGAGCAGAAGGAGGCGGAACTAATGCAGGAAAAGGCGCCTATGTAAAAGGAAATATTGGATTAAATATCAATACTCAATTGCATATATTTGTAGGAGAACATCCTACACATGTTGATAGTGAGTGTTCTGCAACAAGCCCAAACTCTTCCTTTAATGGAACAATTAATGGTGGTTGTGCAGGAGGTGGAGGAGCAACAGATATTAGATTAGACATAACTTCAACTTGGAACGATACTACTTCATTAACTTCTAGAATTATAGTAGCTGGAGGCGGAGGTGGAGCCTATTATACTGGTTCAGGAGGAGCTGGAGGAGAAATTAATGCTTTAGATGGAGTAGGAAATGGAACAAATCCAGGCTTTACTGTAGGAAAAGGAGCTACTCAAAGTTTATATACTTTTGGAATTGGAGGATCTGGTTCTACTACAAATGGTGGAGGCGGATATTATGGCGGTCAAAAAGGCTATGAAGGAAACGCTGGAGGAGGTTCCTCTTATATATCAGGGTATAGGGGTTCTATTGCTATACGCTCAAATACTGATATTACTCCAATTTGCGAAAGTGTAGAAGCAAGTGCAAATGAAAAATGTTCTTATCATTATTCAGGTTATAAATTTACTAATATGCAAATGATTGGTGGAGATAAAGAAATGGTTTCTCCAACAGGCGAAAGCGAAACGGGTCATAGTGGAGATGGATATGCTAGAATCACGGCACTCATTATTGACAATGGTAAAGTAGCAACTAACTTAGTGAAGAATAGTGGTTTTGAAGAAACTACAGGTTGGACTCTGTCAAATGCTAATATCGTTTCAGATATTTCAAAATCAGGAAATTCGTCTTTACAGTTTCAATCAGGAGTAACTTCTATGATTTCTCAAAATACTTCATCACCAATAGCCTCTCACGTTTATTATGGAAGTGTAGAATTTTTATCAACTGGAACTTTTTCAGCAAGTGATGATAGATTTGAAATGTATCAAAGTGATACCGAAAATGGAACTGTTGTATTTGCACGAAAATCAAATCAGACTGCAGAATGGATGAAGTTATCTTCGATTCAAGGTTTACAAAGTCCAAATAGTGGAACATGGAAAATTAGAAATTTTTTAGTGGATGCAACAGAGACAGCCTATGTTGATAATTTGTTTATTATTGATTTAACAGAAATTTATGGTGCTGGAAATGAGCCTACTAAACAATGGTGTGATGCAAATATTCATTACTTTGATGGAGTAGGAATTGTTCCAAGTTATTAAATATAGGGATTAAAATAATAAATTGTGATAAAATTAATAGAAAAACCAAGGCAATGATTTTGAAAATAAGGTATTTATATTAGTAAAACTATTATCAATCATTATAATATTAAGTATGATGAAAAATATATGTTGGAAGATAGAACATATGGGTCCTAGAAAGTGCATCTGTAAGGATTTATAATAATTCTTTAATGAAATGTATAAAAGAATATGCAAAAATAAATGGAAAAAGGTTATTTTTTTGTCTCAAGTAGAAGAAATAATGATTTCCTTATGATAAGTAAGAGTAGAAAGATTTTTATCAAGTTAGTAGTTTTTTAGGAAACTCACAAAAAGGATATTCATAAATAGTGTGATTAAACATATTTGCAAATTGAAAATTTATCTACAATTTTACTGATGATAGCTATATGTTTACAATATAAATTATTTAAGAAATTGTAATATAGCAAAAGTATTTATAAGACTAGTGAATGAAATTGATTTCATTCTTTTTTATAAGTGAATATGTGTTGCAGTTTAGTTACAAAATAAAAAAGGAAAAAGAAAAATAGCTATAATAAAAATAATAGAGAGGTAATCAGGATGAAGAAAGAAAAAGGATTTACATTAATAGAATTATTAGCAGTTATAATAATATTAGCCATTATGGCTTTAATATCAATACCACTAATATTAAATTTAATAGAAAAGGCGAAAAAAAATGCGTTTGAAGAAAGTGCATACGGAATCATGGAAAGTGTTAGATTATATTATATGGAAAATATCATAGATAATAAAGAACTTGGAGATAAAGTATTTTCTTACGAAGAAGAAGAAAAGGAATTGAAATATAGTGGAACAAGGCCAAAAGGTGGAACTATAATATTAAAAAAGAATGGGAATTTAGAAATGTTTATTCATAACTTTAAATGGTGTGCAATAAAAAATGAAGAAGAACATCGTATTAATATCATAGACTATGATAAAGAAACTTGTAAAATAGAATCTCCAATGATTTTAGAAGGAAGTAGTGTAGAAGATATAGAATTAGGACTAGATAGTCCAATTCCAGGAAGTTACTATAACCTAAAAAATCAAAAAGGAATCGTTACTTGTGTTAATTTATCAGATGAAAATAGAGAAATAAAAAACACCTCAGAACTAAAAATAGGAGAAAATTGTATTAAATGTAGTATGATATATGAAAAGGAAGAAATAGCATCCCTGACAAGAACTTTTAAAATGATAAAAACTGGGAAAACAGCGGATGAAATTATGAAGGAAAGTCCAGGAAGAAACGGAATTATTGTAACAGATTTGGATGGAAACAAAAGATTTGCAGGAAGTGACCCAAATAACTATATCAGTTTTAATGGAGACTTGTTTAGAATTATAGGCGTATTTGATGGAAAAATGAAAATTATGCAATATAATTTTTATGGTAGTACAGGAAAGATTTCATGGAATGGTGGAAATTTGAATGATTGGAATCAACCTGGAACATTAAATATAACACTTAATGGCACATATTGGAATAGTATCTCATCAGAATATCAGAATGCGGTAGATCAAAATCATATATGGAACATAGGAGGAATAGATAATTCAAATATGATGAGAAGTAACTTTTATCGTGCAGAAAATACCAAACAATGGACTGGAAACGTAGGATTAATGAGTGTCGCAGATTTCGCTTATGCAAGTAGTTATTGTAATGATAGTATAAATTTGAATTCTGTTAATAATGCCTGTACAAGTAATAATTGGATGCTTCCAACAAACTATAACCAATGGACCATAACTCCTTATACTGGCGACCAAAACAATGTATGGATATTTGTAGTCAATGGTAGCTTTTTTACAGCTTATAACAGTAATAATGCCCATGGCGTTCGTCCAGTCTTATTTTTGAATCAAGATATAAGAATAATAGGAGGAAACGGAACAAATAGTAATCCTTATATATTAAATTTATAGAAATTTTAGACATTTTTAAACCGAATAAAAATAGAATTTTATATAAATGGAATATTTTGAAAAGAAATAATTAAAAACTATTGGCAAATTTATATAATTTGGTTATAATATAGAAAACGTTGAAAAAGAGGAGTATATTATGTTCTTTTTAAAGAGAGTCTATGGTTGGTGAAAATAGATAAAAGAAATAATAGAAGGTAGCTTTGGAGTTAATAGTAATATTCGTATATCTGCGTTAAAGAATAAAGATATAGAGTTCTCTATATGAATTAAGGTGGTACCACGTTAAATCACGTCCTTATATAGGATGTGATTTTTTTTGAAAGGAAGAACAAGATGAAAGAAATATTTGATAATTATGTAAAAAAGTATGACATAGCTGACCAAAAAATTAAAGGCAAATGGGAACATTCTTATCGAGTCATGGAAAAAGCAATTATGCTAGCAAAAAAGTTACAATTATCTGAAGAAGATATTTATTTAGCAAAAGTAATCGGATTATTACATGATATTGGAAGATTTGAACAATGGACTAACTATAAAACTTTTGTTGATTTAAAATCAATTGACCATGGAGACTATGGATGTAAACTTTTATTTGAAGATGGTTTAATAGAGGATTTCAAAATTGATTCAAAATATTATAGAATCATTGAAAAAGCAATCTGTAATCACAATAAACCAAAAATAGAAGAGGGACTAACAGAACAAGAATTATTACAAGCAAAAATTATAAGAGATTCGGATAAATTAGATATTCTTTATATCAGTGCGTTTCTAAATATGATTTCATACCCTTTTTCAGAAGAACCAATTTCCAAAGAAATAGAAAATACTTTTTGGAATCATGGAATTGTATATACAAAAGATATTAAAAATTCAAATGATTTTGTTATGCGTACCTTATGTTTTCATTTTGACTTTAACTATGATGAAAGTTTAAGATTTCTTGTAGAAAATCATTATTTAGAAACCTTTGAAAGGAAACTTAATAATCCGTTATTTCAACCTTATTTTGAGGAACTAAAAAAATATATAGAAAAGAGGACAATATGTTAGAGAAAAAATATGACCACAAAAAAGTGGAAGAAAATAAATATGAAACTTGGAAAAAAGAAGGATATTTTACAAGTGGTGATTTAGAAAAAAAACCATTTTGTATTGTAATACCTCCACCAAATGTAACAGGCGTTTTACATTTAGGACATGCTTGGGATACCACTTTACAAGATATTATTATTCGCTATAAAAGAATGGATGGATATGATGCTTTATGGCTTCCTGGAATGGACCATGCAGGAATCGCAACTCAAGCCAAAGTAGATAAAAAATTAAAAGAAATGGGTATGAAGCCTAGAGAGATGGATAGAGAAGAATGGTTAAAACATGCTTGGGCATGGAAAGAAGAGTATGCTGATAATATCCATAGACAATGGGCTAAATTAGGACTTAGCTTAGATTATACAAAAGAACGTTTTACTTTAGATGAAGGGTTGTCAGAAGCAGTAAAACATGTTTTTGTAACTTTATATGAAAAAGGATATATTTATAGAGGAGAACGAATTATTAACTGGGACCCAGAAGCAATGACAGCACTTTCAAATGAAGAAGTAATTTATAAAGATGATCCAGGAGCTTTTTATCATTTGAAATATTATTTAGAAGATAAAAGTCGCTATTTAGAAGTTGCCACAACGAGACCTGAAACATTATTTGGAGATACTGCAGTGGCTGTAAATCCCAAAGATGAACGATATAAAGATTTAATAGGAAAAAAAGTTATTTTGCCAATTGTAAATAAGCTGATTCCAATTATAGGAGATATTCATGCAGACCCTGGGTTTGGAACTGGTGTCGTAAAAATAACTCCAGCCCATGACCCAAATGATTTTGAAGTTGGAAATAGACATAATTTAGAGCGAGTGGTTGTTATGAATCCTGATGCAACGATGAATGAAAATGCTGGAAAGTATGTTGGCATGGATAGATTTCTTTGTAGAAAAGCGTTACTAGAAGACTTAGAAAAAGAAAATTTATTAATTAAAATAGAAGAAATGACACATAGTACTCCTCATAGTGAAAGAACAGATGCCATTGTAGAACCTTATTTGTCAAAACAATGGTTTGTAAAAATGGATGTTTTAGCCAAGCAAGTATTAGAAAATCAAAATTCGGAAGGAAAAGTAAATTTTGTCCCAGAACGTTTTGAAAAAATATTAACACATTGGATGGAAGACTGTCATGACTGGTGTATTTCTAGACAGCTATGGTGGGGACATAGAATTCCTGCTTGGTATAAGGGAGAAGAAGTTTATGTAGGAATGGAAGCTCCGAAAGAAGACGGATGGATACAGGACCCTGATGTCTTGGATACGTGGTTTTCAAGTGCGCTATGGCCATTTAGTACATTAGGTTGGCCAACAAGTACAGATATGATGGAACGTTATTATCCAAATAATGTACTTGTAACTGGATATGATATTATCTTTTTCTGGGTATGTCGTATGGTATTTCAAGGATTAGAATTTACTGGGAAAAGACCATTTAAAGATGTTTTGATTCATGGATTAGTTCGTGATAAAATGGGACGTAAAATGAGTAAATCTTTAGGAAATGGTGTAGACCCTATGGATGTTATTGAAAAGTATGGAGCAGATTCTTTAAGATTTTTCTTAACTACTTCATCAGCTCCTGGAATGGACTTAAGATATGATGAAGAAAAAGTGGCATCTACTTGGAACTTTATTAATAAACTTTGGAACGCTTCTAGATTCGTTCTTATGAATATAGAAGAAGTAAAGGATGCAAAGTTTGAAAATTCTTCTTTGTCAATTGCAGATAAATGGATTTTAAACAAATATGAACATTTAATAGAAAAAGTAAGACATCATATGGAAATATACGAATTTCATGTAGTAGGAACAGAAATCTATAATTTTGTATGGAATGATTTCTGTGATTGGTATATTGAATTATCTAAAATTGATATGAATCAAACAGCTAAAAAAGTATTATTGAAAATTTTAACAGGGATTTTAAAGATGTTACATCCATTTATGCCATATGTAACAGAAGAAATTTATAAAATGTTACCTGTACATAAAGATACCATTATGCTTGATTCTTATCCTACTATAGAAAAAGAATATTCTTTTAAAGAAACTGAAATTATAGAAGAATTAATTGAGTTAATTACAAAAATTAGAAGAATCAAACTAGAAAATAAAATACCAAATGATTTCTATTTTGTATACCAAGAAGATAATTTACTCATTGTAGAAAATATTTTAAAACGATTATTAAAAATAGAAGAAGACCGTTTTATAAAAAAAGAAACACAAGATTTTTCAAATCTAAAAGAAATAGCAGTTGCTTATATGGGACATACAGCGTATCTATATTATGATGGCAGTGCGAATGAAATAGAGGAAAAAGAAAAAGCCTTAAAAGAAATTGAGCGATTAGAGGCTTCTACGGAAAGAAGAAAAAAATTGTTGTCAAATCCAGGATATGTTTCTAAAGCACCAGCTAATATTGTAGAAAAAGAAAGACAAGATTTAGAAAAAGAAGAACATGAATTAGAATTATTAAAAAAGGTTCATAACATATAGTTATGAGCTTTTTATTTATAGGAATTTGAATTGTCTTTTTTAAAACTTCAGTGCATATAATAAATTGTATTTTTAATAATTTGTCGAATTTTATACTTCTAGGATTGAACTTTAAATGGAAGTTATGGTACAATATCTTAAGGATAGTAAAGGAGTAGATGAAATGAAAAAAAGATTGATAAGTTATATTTTATGTTTTTGTATGGCGATGCATTCTTTAGCACCTTCATGTTTTGCACTTTTAGAAACTTTTGAAAATGAAGTGAAAACAGTAGAAAATGAAGTTGCAGTTCATAATGAAAAAGTAGATGCAAAAGGAAATTTAGAAATTGATTTGAAATTTCCGTTACCAATCGAAAATGTAGAAAACTCAAATATTGGATTCTATTTAAAAGATGAAACAGGCGCAAGTATGCAAGTTGATTTAAATGGAATTACTAATATTATCAATAAACAATACACTTTAGGAAGTGAATCTGTAACTGTTTCAATTCGAAAATTAGATAAAGAAGGAAATATTTTAACTGGAATAGATAGTGAAAATCCAGTTATGTATTATGGAATTACAGTTTATGGATTAAAAAGAGGAACATATTCCTTAGAATTATTTGGAAATGGTTATAAATCTTACCAGACTAATGTTACTTTAGATGACTATTCTAAAAGAATTAGTTTATCAAACGAAAAGGGAATGTTTGAAGTAGGAGATGTCAATGGTGATGGTGTAATTAATGATTCTGACATTGACCATTTAATTGCTCATTTTGGAGAATCTTCTTTCATTTATGATTTAAATCGTGATGGCAATGTTGATATTGCAGATTTAAATTATATTACTGCTATTATTAGTGGAACAAAAAAGAATGCAACAATAGTAGATACAACCGCTATTTTAGATGAAACTAAAATCGAAATGGTAGGAGGAAGTGGAACTTTATCTGATTTATTGACAGATGATGGAAGTGTAACTGTAACAGCTAGTGATAGTGGAAAAATTACAGAAACAAATCCAGCCGTTTTAACACTCAATTTAAAAGACAAAGTGGATACCAGTGAACTTCGTTTAGAAGTTGGAGAAACAAATGTACCAGAAAAACTAGAAATTGTAGTAACAGATGAAAAAGGAAAAGAACATATCTTTGAAAAGAACTTTGAAGTATTAAATGATATTCATACTTTTACAGATAAAGCGAGTCCAAATACAATTGTGATTGACTTAAAAGGTCAAATTGCGATTAAAAAAGTGACCATTAAAATTAAAGAATCTTCTACAGATACTTTAGCAGAAATTGGAAAAGTGGAATTTTTAAACAACGTTTATACAGAAGTTCCCACTCCAAGTGTAGATAGACCAACAAACGTTCAAATAGAAGAATTAAGTGAATCTTTTAAGATTTCTTATAATCATGCTCCAAATGTAACAGGGTATGAAATTATAGTAAAAGAAATGAATAAAGACCAAATTGTAAAAAATACAGTTTATCAAACTACATATGATGAATTTACAGTAGGTGGACTTAAAAATTATAGTGAGTATCTTGTATGTGTGCAATCTGTAAATGGAGAATGGAAGAGTGGATGTACAGATTCTATTAAAGTAATACCAAAGCCAACTAGAAAGCCTCCAATGGTAGATATGGTAACTTTAAATTCTGTTTATGCTGGTTTTAATATTGGTTATAAAAAAATGGATGATACATTAACATACAATATTTATTACCGTGTGAAAGGAGAAACAGAATTTACAAAAATTACAGGAATTACAACAACTAGTTATCAACTTAGAAACTTAAAACCAAGTACAGAATATGAAATTGCTGTAAGTGGAACAAATGAACTAGGAGAAGGACCTAAATCAAATATTGCAGTTGGTACGACAAAAGATTACATAATGCCAGATACTTATAATTATGGATTAATTAATAGACCAAATGGTACTGAAAAAACAGATTATATTAAATCTGTAACATTAAAAATAGGAAAGAATTATCCAGCAGAAAACATCTATTCATTAGTAGACAATGACTATGAGAGTTATTGGCAAGCAGATACTTGGGATACTGGTGGATATAATGTCAATGCAAATGTAGGTATTGTTGTAGAATTTGAACAAAATTTCGAAATTTCACAAATGTTTTTAGTTCCAAAAGATGATAGTGCTTCTTTATTTTATGTAAGAGTGTACTATGATGAAAATGGAAAAGAAAAAAGTGTGAATGCTAGTATTGCAAGTGCAACTAGTCCAAATGGACAAAAATACTATAAAGTATTATTACAAAATAAAGTAAATACTAGTAAAATTAGACTTTGTTTGGCAAACTATACAGCAAATGGAAATAACGCTTTAAGAGAAATTAAATTTTATGAGTATAATCCTTTAGAAGATGATATTGAAGCAATTTATAAAGACGATTTACACTTAGAATTACAAGATGGAGTAACAGAAGAAACTATAAAAGCTTTAGAGGAGAGAGTTAACACAAAAGAAGAAGCAAGTGGGGAATACCATCCAAATCGTGAAGCTCTTTTAAAAGAGTTAGATTATGCAAGAAAAATATTGAATGATAAAGCGATTAGAGAAGTTATGACAGTAGACCAGACAATCAGTAACAATCGAAATGGTCATTTGGGATTTGCAATGAGTATTAGTGACTATCAACCTCTTGGTATTGCAGCTCGTGCTGGTGAAACAATTACTGTTTATGTAGGTACAAAAAATAAAGTTATGCCACAAATTGTATTTACACAATATTATGCAGAAGCCAATGTATGGACACAAACAGTAGCCAATTTAAAAGTAGGGCAAAATATTATTGAAGTTCCAAAAATTGGAAGTATGAATGAAGAACGTGGTGGTTCTGTTTATGTAAGATATCCAAGCAGTACAGTAGGTTCAGAGATTAAAATTCGTGTGAGTGGTGGAACTAAAATACCAGTTTTAGATGTACACGGATTATCTGGTAATGATAAGATAAATGCAATTAGAACTTATATCGAAGAACTAGAAACGTATACATCAAAATTGCCACAACTTTATAGTGAACAAAGTCTTACATTTAATGAAAGAACAAGCGTATTAAATTCTACAGAAATTGTAACAGAGAAAGGATTACTTTCATTCCCAGCTACAGCGGTTAAAAATGCGATTGCTTCTGGATTAAGTACGATGGAGGAAAAAGTAAATCGTGTGAACGAAACAACAAGTGCATTTGATGAAATGGTATCTATGTTCTATCGTCATAAAGGTTTATCAGAAACTCCAAGCAATGAAGAAATTTATAATGATGTAAAAGACCAAGCACCAGCATCTAGAATTAATATTCGTTACATGAGAATGTTTGATGGAGCATTCATGTATGCAGGAGGTCTTCATGTTGGAATTGGATATGGTTCTATCAGTGGATTATTACATGGAACAACTTATCAAGATTCTTTTAATGGATATTTTGGATGGGGAATTAGTCATGAAATCGGACATCAAATTAATCAAGGTAAATTGGCCTATGCTGAAGTAACCAATAATATTTATGCATTACTTGCACAAACTGCAAATGATAAAAATAAATCAAGATTAGAAACAAGTAATATTTATCCAAAAATTTATGAAAAAGTAACTTCTAATACACTAGGAAAACCAAGCAATGTATTTGTAAATTTAGGAATGTATTGGCAATTACATCTAGCATATGATGATACAAAAACATTTGAAGATAAAAATTCTATCTATGCTAGGATAAATCACTTAACAAGAACAAAAGCGTTATCTGGAAATTCTGATGATTTACTTGTAATGTATGCAAGTGAAGCATCAGGTAAAAACTTAGTTCCATTCTTTAAAAAATGGGGACTAACACCAAGTGAAGCAGCAATAGAATATGCTTCAAAGTTTCCAGAAGAGACAAGGGATATTTGGTATTTTAATGATGAAGCCAGAAGATATCGTTTAGAGGGTGGAAGCCCTATGTCAAGTGATACAAAAGTAGAAGCAACCATGACAGAAGCAGATAATAAAAATAAACGTTTTACACTATCATTTAATGTCGATAAAGATGATAGAAATATCTTAGGTTATGAAATTATTCGTAATGGCGAACCAATCGCTTTTGTAACAGAAAATACCTTTACAGACCAGATTGGAGCTATGAATAATAGAGCTATTACTTATAAGATAGTTGCTTATGATTATTTATTAAACAAAACAGAAGCTTATGTTTTAGACGAAGTAAAAGTAGCGCATGATGGAAGTGTAAAAAAAGATAATTTTACAATTAGTTCAAATACCAAAGCAGCAGGTGAAATTGTTGACAATGAAGACGAAACAATTGATATGAGTAAATTGACAATCAATCATTTGATTGATGATGATACAAGTACTTACTTTAAAGGTACTGAAAAAGTTTCAAAATTAGTTTATACAAATAATAAAGTAGAACTAAAACCAGATACAGATAATGCTTATATTTTAATTCATTTAAATACAAAAATGCCTTTATCTGGTATCAAATATCAGGCTGCATTAGAAAATGGACTATTAATGGAACATACGATTTCTAAATACAATGTGTATGTGAGTAAAGATGGTTCTTCATGGACATTAGCAAAAACTGGAACATTCCATTTAACAGAAGAGAACAATTATACTGAGATTGTTTACTTTGATAAAGAGGGAACAACAGGTGGAAATCAGTTATGGACTTATAATGATATTTCTTATGTTAAAATAGAAGCAGTTGGAAATAAGAATGGAATTAGTGGAGCTGAAATTGATGTTATTGCTCCTCCAGGAGATAATGTTGATTTATCAAATAATACAATTGGAAAATTAAAAGAACCATTTGTTTATGAAGAAGGAAAAGACCCAATCCCAGCAGGTTCAGTTGTATTTAAAGGAAATTATAGAGGAAATCCAGCCTTTAATGCAATGTTACTTGTAGATGCAGATGATGAAAATAAAATCTATGATGGAGAAAACTTCTTATTTGCAAACTTAACAGACCAAAATGATGTAACTGAAATAGCAGATGGAATTTGGTTCTATGTTGTAGATGAGGAAACTTATAAGACAATGGTAGGAACAAATATCCGAGCAAGATTATATCGTGTGAATGATGCAGTTACTTTAGAAGGACAACGTTTAACAAGTACCTCTTTAACAGTAACAAATTTACCAAGTTATGATAGCTTACCTGATATGGAAATTGTAGATACAACGAAAGGAACAAATTAATATGAAAAAACTATTATGGATAGGTTTCAGTATTGTTTTATTCCTTTCTGGAATATCTGGGATTAAAGCAGAAACAGTATTAGAGCCAGTTTCTAATAAAAATGGAAATGTAGAAATTAATTTAAATTTTGAAGAAGGATATGTAGGAGCAATTGATTTGACTCTAAAAGTTTCTTCAAATGTAAAAGTAACAGGAATTAATTGGAATACATCTTTTGCAACAACAGTTACCAAACGTTACACTTATGATGAAACAAATCATATTGTCAAAATTTATTTAGCAACAGGAAATAATACAAGAAATTTAGTAGACAAAAATGGAAATTTAAAAGTAGGAAATTTAACAGTTAAAAGTGTAAATGGAGAAACCGCTAATTATACAGTGGAGATAACATCACTTTCTATTGTAGATGCTAATTATATATCCATTGCAAAAAATGATTTAAAAATTGGTGGAAATAATCAATTTACTTATCAAGTAAATAATGAAATTCCAGAAGAAGAAAAACCATCTACAGATAAACCAAATCAATCAAAACCAAATCAAAAGCCTTCCAAAGATGAATTTGAAAAAGAACCAACAGAAGAAAAAAATCCAGAAGAAGAATCTGAAGAAAAAACAGATGAGGAAGAAAAAAAAGAGGATGACAACAAAGTTGATACAGATAAAAAGCCAAATGATAATAAACAGCCAGAAAAAGTAGAAGAAGAAAAAGTCAAAAAAAGTTTTGATTGGAAAATGATGTTTGGTATTGTTGTAATAGCAATGTTATTAATAACATTAATATCTATGATTACAAGAAAATTTAAAGATTAAAAAGATACAAGAAAGAACTTGTATCTTTTTTTGAGAGCGAATAAAGGGTATAAGGAAAATTTAATTGAATAAGAATTTTTTAGAAAAGAGTTATGAATAAAAAGAAAATATATAAACTTGACAAATAAAAGGTATTTCTTCGCCCTCTAAAAATATAATATCTTGCTAAATATAAAAAATCCTAGATATTTGAAAAAAAGTATTAATGTTTTATTAATACTTATACAGATTCTTCAATTTCTCTTATTTTATTCTCTATTAATTTTTTATTATTGAGTAATCTTTCATGTTTAGGCGATATTTCAAGTGCAAGGTTTACATATTCCAAAGATTTTTGATAATAGCCCTGATAATAAGCACTTAAAGATAACAAGTCATATATTGTATGGTCCCAACTAAAAGGTTCATTAATATAGAGCATTTGATGGTCTGTTATTTCCAATGCTTTTAAACAATATTTTTCTATTTCTTTCCAATTTTCTAATTTGTACTCTAATAGTGCTCTTTCTACATAAGGGTCTCTTAGATGAGGAGTTTCTTGAATCGCTTTGTCTAACCACATTCTAGCCTCTTCAAAACGGTTCAATTCTTTATAAGAACGTGCAATATATCTCATAGAAGCAGAGCGCTCTTCTTTCCATGTAGAAGATTTTAAATTTAAGTGTCTAATTAAAGTATCAATGGCTTCATTCCACCTTTGATGATGCATATATTCTCTTCCCAAATAATGAGTATCTCTATCATTTTCTGGATTTTCTTTAACTGCTAGTTCTAGAAGAGGCAAATAACTACCTCTTGATTTAGTGTTATCTGGATGATGATTTAAAGTGATTCCATCTATGATAATAATATTTTCTTTCTCAATTTTTGAAGTTAATACTTCATGAATTGGGTGAGTCCACTGATATCCATTTCTGATATGAATTTTGTCACAATAAAAGCTTCCAGCAGGATTTCCATATTCATCAAAGCGATAATTGATTGTATACTTTGCTTTGGTAGTATCTGATTTCCAAGCTTTTTCTAAGTGCTTTCTCCAACCTTTATCAAATACTTCATCTAAATCAGTACAAACACAAACATCTGTATCTTGAGGAACCAATTTGAGTGATTCATTTCTAGCAACATCAAATCTCCAAGGGTCAATTTTTTTTACTTTAACATGAGCTCCACAACTTTTTAGGAGTTCCACTGTATTATCTGTAGAGCCTGTATCAAGTACATAAATTTCATCTGCCTCTTTCATAGACTCCATCCATCTTTCAACAAATTTTGCTTCATTTTTTGCAATTGCATATACACATATTTTCATAAATTTCACCCATTAGTATCATATATGGTTTTCCTCCTGTTTGTCAATATCAAATAGTTGTTCTTTATATCATAAAAAATGTTATAAGACTTGAAAAAAATAAAATTTTTATGTATTATAAAGCTAATTGATTGATAAAATGTATTCTTACAAAAAGAAAGGAATTTATTATGAAAAGAAAAATAGCAGTTATTACTCATAAAAATCCAGATTATGATGCACTTTGTTCTTCAAGCAGTTTAGCAACATATCTAAGAAAAATCTCTAATGAAAATGAAGTTTATTTAATTTTAGAAAAATCTAAAAATATAGATAGTTTATTTGGAAATATTCAATATTATTCTCTCAAAGACGTAGAAGGGATAACATTTGACTCTATCTATGTTTGTGATGTGAATGAAGAAGATAGAACCTATGGAGCAGAATTAATATCAACGATTTCAAAATCAAGTCGCTTTTTAGTTGACCATCATGATAAAAATCGGAAAGAATTAGATATTCCAGTAGAAAATCGAACAATAAAGCCTACTTATTCTTCTACTTGTGAAATATTAGTAGAAATATTAGATAGAAGCTTGTTAGAATTTGAAACTGTTCAAAACTTATTTATGGGAATCTTATCAGATACAGCTTGTTTAACAAGAAATGTATCTTCCAACACAAATCTAATGATAAGTAAACTAGGATTACAAGAAGCAGATAGAATAGAATCAATCCAAAGAGTTTGTAGCTTATCAGAAGAACAACAAGAATTATATAGTAGAGTAGAAGCGTTAGAGTTAGGAATTCCTAGGGTTAAAGGATATGTTCTATTTCATGATAATGATATAACATCTTTAATAAAACATCCAAGATTTGATGATTTAACAAAACCAACTTGTGAATTTCCAGTAAGTATATTTGTGATTGGAATTCAAAATAATTTTTTTATAAAGTTTAAAAAAATGGAAGATTGTGATATTAATATCTTAGAATTTGCAACAGCTTGCAATGGAGGAGGGCATGAAAATAGATGCTCAGGCAGATTTTATGGTACAACTTATGAAGAAGTTTTAAATATTTTACATAACTTATTAACAAAGTCTCCAAAACAATATGTAAAAAAAGAAGATTAAGCAACTGCTTTCTCTTCTTTTTTTATATCCATTATTACGGGTAAAATGATTGGCTTTCTACCTGTTGCATCAAAAATGTAATTGGTAAGAGCTGTCATAATTTCAGTTTTAATTTCAGAATAATTAATTTGTCTTTTTAATTTTGTTATAATTGCATCTCTACTAATTTCTTCTAAACGTTTCATAAGCTCTAAATTATCATTGACCAAAACAAATCCTCTTGTTGTAATATTAGGTCTACCTAAAAGGCGATGATGATTGGTATCGATATTTGCAATCACAACAACAATTCCATCATTGGCCATAATCTTACGGTCTTTTAAAACTGCATTTCCAACATCACCAATACGATTTCCATCAACGTAAACATCTCCAGCTTGAATTGTACCAGCTTTGGTAATTTTTCCTTTATAAATAGAAAGTACATCACCATTTCCTAAAACAAAAGTATTTTCTCTAGGAATTCCACAATCAACTCCAATATCAGCATGCTTCTTAAGCATTCGATATTCTCCATGGAATGGCATAAAGTATTTTGGTTTGATTAAACGTAACATTAATTTTAATTCTTCCTCACTACCATGTCCAGAGGTATGAATATCATTTAATAATGTATTGGTACAAACTTCAACACCTTTTAAATATAACTTGTTAATAGTCCTAGAAACACTAAGTGCATTTCCAGGAATCGTACTACTTGAGAAAATTACCAAATCATCAGGTTGTAACTTAATTTGTTTATGGCTTCCATTTGCAATTCTAGATAGCGCAGCTAGTGGCTCTCCTTGGCTTCCTGTACAAAGTAAGCATACCTTATTTGGAGGCAAATGATTGGCTTCTTCTGGTGAAATGAAAATATCTTTATTTTTGATATATCCACCTTGAATCGAAATTTCAATATTGTTTTCCATACTTCGACCAAAAATCGCAATCTTTCTGCCATTTCGTTTACAAGTATCTACAATATGTTTTAAACGATAAATATTAGAAGCAAATGTTGCAATGATAATTCTTCCATGATGTCTACTAAAAATATCAGAAACAGCAGCATCTACTTTTGATTCACTTGCACTCATTCCCTCATTTAAAGCATTTGTACTATCACTTAAAAGTAGTGTAACGCCTTTATCTCCAATTTGAGCCATTTTAGATAAATTTGCCATTGGTCCAATTGGCGTTAAATCAAATTTAAAATCTCCTGTAGTAACAATTGTTCCGTTTGGAGTATGTACACAAATTCCATGAGAATCTGGGATAGAGTGAGTTGTTCTAAAGAACTCGACCTCCATTGTTTTAAATTTTACTTTTGTAGCTTCTGTATAAACAACAATATTTTTATACTGTATGTTTCTATCTTCTAGTTTCTTTTTGATTAACCCGACTGCTTGATTTGGTGCATAAATTACTGGAATGTTCACAGTTTGTAATAAAAATGGAATACCTCCAATATGGTCTTCGTGACCATGTGTAATAAATAACCCTTTTATTTTCTTTTCATTTTTCTTTAAAAAGGTAAAATCAGGAATTACGTAATCAACTCCCATTAAATCATCAGGAAATGTAATTCCTGCATCCGTAATAATAAGTTCTTCATTATGCATAATACAATACATATTTTTTCCAACTTCTCCAAGGCCACCAAGAGCAAACACTTTGGTATCCTTTTCGTCAAAACTTTTCAATTCAATTCTCCTTTCTTTTTTCTCGTTTGAAATTAGACTTTATCATTATAACTTTTTTTTCTTATTTTGTCTAGTAATATCATTTTATTTCGTGTAAAATAAGAATAGTGAAAGAAGGTTTCAAAATGGGATTATTTGATAAATTTAAAAATGTATTTAAGACGTCTAATAAGCCACAAGTTGAGCTTTATGACAAAGGATTAGAAAAAACAAGAAATGATTTTGTATCAAAATTAACTCTATTAAATAAAAAATATAAAAAAGTAAGCAATGAATATTTTGAAGAATTAGAAGAAATATTAATTATGGCAGATATTGGTGTCGAAACAGTAATGACTTTTATTGATAGATTAAAAAAGCGTGTGAAACATGAAAATATTATAGATTCAGAAGATTTAAAAGAAATTATTGTGGATGAAATGTTTATTATTTATGTAAATAATGAAGTCATTGTAAATAAAATTCATTATAGTGAATCAGGTCCAACTGTTGTTTTGTTTGTAGGCGTAAATGGAGTAGGAAAAACAACAACGATTGGAAAAATTGCCCACAAACTAGTAAAGGAAGGAAAAAAAGTACTATTGATTGCAGGAGATACTTTTAGAGCAGGAGCAGTAGAACAAATAGAAGAGTGGGGAAATCGTACAGGAGCAAGAGTGATTGGTGCTGAAAATAAAGACCCAGCTAGTGTTATGTATGATGGATTAGAAATTGCGAAAAACGAATCTTATGATGTTGTGTTGATTGATACTGCAGGAAGATTACAAAATAAAGTAAATCTAATGAATGAGCTAGATAAAATTAATAAAGTAATCGGAAAATTAATTCCAGGAGCACCCCATGAAACATTACTTGTGATAGATGCAACAACAGGACAGAATGGAATTAGTCAAGCAAAAAGTTTCAAAGAAATAACCAATATTACAGGGATTGTTTTAACCAAATTAGATGGTACTGCAAAAGGGGGAATTGTACTAGCCATTAAAGAAAGTGTTGGAATTCCAGTTAAATTTGTAGGACTTGGAGAACGTGAGGCCGACTTACAAGTATTTGATATTGAAAAATATATTTATGGATTATTTAAAGATTTTGTAGAGGATGAAACATGCTAGAAGAAGGAATATATTTAAATTGTTTATATGATTATTATGGGGAACTACTCACAGAAAAACAAAAACTTTACTTTGAAGAATATTATTTCAATAACTTAACATTAGCTGAAATCAGTGAAAATTATGAAGTTAGCCGAAATGCCGTTCATAAGAATATTAAAGAAACCACTTTAAAATTATTAGAATATGAAGAAAAATTAAAACTGTATGAAAAAGCTTGTAATCTTAGAAAGATTATAGAAAATTTAGATAAAAATATAAAAGAACAAATAGAGGAATGGATATAGGGTGATAAAATGTTTGGAAGAATCGTTTATATTAGTGATAATGTTGCACATATTGAAATACCAGAAGGAACACCAGTTGCAACAAATCTTATGAATATGCATGTTGTATTTGAAGATGAAAAAAAGAAAATCTTAGGAGAAGTAGAAGATATTAGTGAAAAATTAATTAAAGTTGGATTTTTAGGAGAAATTGTAGACAACCATTTTGTTGGAGGTGTTATTAGAAAACCAACTTTGTCAGCAAAGATTAGAGTAATTACCAAAGAAGAACTAGGCCTTATTGTTGGAGCACCAAAAGAGGGAAGTATGTTACTTGGAGTAAGTCCTTTGTATGATGAATATCCAATTTATGTAAATATCAATGATTTATTTAGTAATCATATGGCAATATTTGGAAATACTGGAAGCGGAAAATCGTGTGGTGTAGCACGACTGCTTCAAAATGTATTCAATAATCCAAGCTTTTTACCATACAAATCAAACTTTTTTATCTTTGATGCGTATGGAGAATACCATAATGCATTTGGAACAATTGGAACATTAAATCCAAATTATAATTTTAAATTTTATACAACCAATCATACAAATGACCCAAGCTTACAACTTCGTATTCCACTTTGGTTATTAGATGTTGATGATATGGCGTTATTACTAGGAGCAGAAACCCATTCACAAATCCCAATTATTGAAAGAATGCTTAAAATGGTAGCTATTTTTTCTAGTGATGAGAGTGTTGCTAATAGTTATAAAAATCATTTGATAGCAAAAGCAATTATGACAATTCTTTATACAAATCAAACTTCAGCAAGTAAACGAAACGATGTTTTTGCTATATTAGCGACTTGTAGAACGGAACAATTTAATTTAGAAGCCCCTGTACAAGGAGTTGGATATACTCGTAAATTTAGAGAATGTTTTGTGATTGATACAGCAGGTAATTTTCCTGAAAGTAATTTGATGACAGATTATGTATCTAGCTTTATCAAAGATGAACTAGAAACTTTAGAAGTAAAAAGAGATCATTTTTATACTTTGAATGATTTAGAAAAAGCATTGGAGTTTACTTTGATTTCAGAAGGATTACTTAGAAATGAGAAAACATCAGGAGAAGCGATTACTTTAAAAGTTCGTTTGCATTCATTAGTGATTGGGGAAAATGCACGTTATTTTAATTATCCAAATTATATTACTGTGGAAAATTATATTGCAAGTTTGGTTTCCACACCTGATGGAAGAAAAGCTCAAATCATCAATTTTAATTTAGAAGATGTAGATGATAGTTTTGCAAAAGTTGTGACTAAAATCTATACAAAAATGCTATTTGACTTTACAAAACGATTAAAAAATAGAGCATCAATTCCATTCCATATTTTCTTAGAAGAATCACATCGTTATGTGCAAAATGATACAGATAAATTCTTACTTGGTTATAATATCTTTGAGCGTGTTGCCAAAGAAGGAAGAAAGTATGGATTAATATTCAATTTAATTTCTCAAAGACCTGTGGAAATATCTGAAACCGTTATTTCACAATGTAGTAACTTTATCATATTTAAAATGACACATCCAAGAGATTTGGATTATATTAAAAAGATGCTTCCAAATATCAGTGCAGATATTATTGAAAAACAAAAGAGTTTACAACCAGGAACTTGTGTTGCATTTGGAAAAGCGTTTAAAGTTCCAATGATTATAAAAATGCAAATGCCTTCTCCAGAACCATCTAGTAGTAGTTGTAATGTTTCAAATGTATGGCAAGTAAACAATCCCAATGGATAGTCGTTTAAGAAGTATTCTTTATATTAATATAGAAAAAGGGTCCAAAAAAGTTTGGACTTTTTTCTTTAAAAATAAAAGATAGCTTTTTTCTTTTTCTTATTATATAATTGAAATAGGTGATACACATGTTTGAAAACTTAGGAGATAGATTACAAAATGCCATTAATAAAATGAAAGGCTATGGAAAAATAACAGAAGATAATATTAGTGAAATTACAAGAGAAATAAGACTCGCTTTATTAGAAGCAGATGTTAACTATCAGGTAGTAAAAGAGTTTATTCATAATGTCAAAGAAAAAGCTCTTGGAGAAGAAGTCGCAAAAAGTTTAAAACCAGGAGAAGTGTTTGTCAAAATTGTAAAAGATGAACTTGTTGCTTTACTAGGTGGAGATAAAGAAGATTTAAATCTAAAAGGACATCCAGCAACTTTAATGTTAGTTGGTTTACAAGGAAGCGGAAAAACAACAACAATTGGGAAATTGGGTTTATTGTTACGTAAAAAATATCATAGAAAACCATTATTGGTAGCGTGTGATGTTTATCGTCCAGCAGCCATCGACCAATTAAAACAATTGGGACGTGAACTTTCTATCGAAGTCTATACAGAAGGAAAAGGTGACCCTGTTCAAATATCTAAGAATGCTATAGAATATGCAAAGCAAAATGGATTTGATTATGTTTTAATCGATACAGCAGGAAGACTTCATATTGATGAACCATTGATGCAAGAATTAAAAAATATTGAGAGCAACATCCATCCAGAAGAAATTTTACTTGTAATTGATAGTATGACTGGACAGGATGCAATTCATGTAATAGAAGGATTTCATAGCGAACTTAACTTAACTGGTGCAATTCTTACAAAACTAGATGGAGATACAAGAGGTGGAGCAGCCTTATCGGTAAGACATTTAACACATGTTCCTATTAAATTTATTGGTGTAAGTGAGAAAATGGATGGACTAGAAGAATTTTATCCAGACCGTATGGCAACTCGTATTTTAGGCATGGGAGATTTAATGTCTATGATAGAAAAGGCAGAATCTGTAATAGACCAAGAGGAAGCTATGAAGACTGCTAAAAAAATGGAAAGTGGAAAATTTGATTTAGAAGATTTTTTAGCGACTTTTAAGCAAATTAAAAAACTAGGTCCACTTGAAAATATTATTAAAATGATTCCAGGAATGTCAAAAGCAATTCCAAAAGATGTTCATATTGACCCAAAAGAAATTGCGCATATAGAAGCAATCATTTTATCAATGACACCAAAGGAAAGAAGAAATCCAGAAATATTAAAAGCGAGCAGAAAACAGAGAGTTGCGAAAGGTAGTGGCAGAACTGTGGAAGAGGTTAATCGTTTATTAAAACAGTTTGACCAAATGAAATTGATGATGAAACAGATGAAAAGTGGAAAACTAAAAATGCCATTTTAAGGAGTAAAAAAATGATAGAGTTTGTATTTGAAAGTGCAGAAATTAAAATAATTCAAATTGTTCTAGCACATCTTTTTTTGATTTTTATGATAGTTTTTGTAATGAAAAAAAGACGAGAAAGCAAAAAAATGTCCGATTTTAAAGATGTTTTATTTACTCATATATCTCCAGTTGTATTACATTATTTTGAAAATGGTCGTTTTACTGATAAAACATTTTGGTTTATTTTATTAGGTCTTGTGGAAAAAGATTTTTATACTATTTATAAAGATGAGTATAATGGATATATGTTAAAATGGAATAAGGAAGATATGTTTGAACTTTCTAATTATGACTTAGAAGAATTTGAAGAAGAAATTGTCAAATTTTTAAATCCATTTTTGTTAGAAAATAGCAAGGAAAGAAAAGAAATACCCATTCGAAAATTAAAAGGAAAGTTTCAAATGAGTATGCGTTTTAGTAAAGTAATACCAGAAGCATTTGCCAAATTAAAAAATAGAATTAGTGAAGAATATGGATTATTAGAAAAAAGGAAAAACATTCAGTTTATTAGTATTACTATTTTATGTTATTATATTTTGATGTTTCCTAGTGTACAAATAGAAAATTTACTTTTGTGTGCTTCTTATATTATGTTTGGGATTATGATTGGATTATTTTTAAATCATAATAAAATTTCATGGATAAAGATAATAGTAGTATGGATTGTTTATTATTTATTTGCATTTTTCCTATATCCATTACTTCCAAGTATTTTTGTTTTTAGTAAGGGTATGATAACATTATTAACATTATTTCATCCTATGTTATTACTCACCATTTGTTTTATTGGAACAACAAATTTTACAAATCCGAAACAACAGGAACTATTTCGATATTTGAATTCTATGAAAGCTAAAATTAGAGAAATTTTCTGCAACAATGAAATTACAGTAGAGGAAATGGAAAATTATTATATTAAAGCTTTGAGTTTGAATGTTTCGTTATTTGATGTTCATCAAAAAAATATGACAGAAGAAAAAAAAGATTTTGTTGGTAAAATGAAAGAGATAGAAAAAACCTTATTAGGCATTAGCAAATTATTTTATCAAAAATAAAATCTTGATATTGATAAATAAAGCTTAAAATAGAACTAAGAGAAATATAGATGTATAAAATTTTTATAGATACAAATATATATTTAGATTTTTATCGTGCCAACAATAAAGATAATATTATAGATATCATAAATGATATAGAAAAGTACAAAGATTTTCTAATTTGTACAGAACAGTCAGATGATGAATTTTTTAGGAACAGAGAACGAATTATAAATGAATTTATTGAAGTTTTAAGTAGACAGAAAAACTCTTTTTATGATAATAATTTTATATCTACTTTAGAATCTTATGATAAATATTCAAAATCCATAAAGGCAGCAAATGAATCCATAAAAGAAATGATGGAGAAATGTATGCAGCTAATAAAGGAAATAGATAGAGACCCAATATATACTTTGTATTCAAAGATAAGAACTAATATGTGTCCTAGAAATGAAGCAATTATTGATATGGCTATTAAAAGAAAATATATTGGTAATCCACCAACCAGTAATAAAACAACTTGTTGTGATGAAATTATTTGGGAAACATTATTATATTATTCAAAGAATGATTTGATTGTTGTTAGTAGAGATGGTACATATAAAGAGAATTATAATTTTTTGGCAAATGAATTTAAAAGAAAAACAAATCATCAATTGATAATTGTAGAATCAATATCAGAAGCGGTCCGTTTAAATGGTGAAATCCCATCTGAAACATTAGAAGATTTTGAAAATAATTTAATTGTAGAAAAAGAATTTTTAGAATATGGAACATTAAAAGAAAAAGGAAATTGGGTAAATATTATTTATAATGCATTATTAAATTTGGGTGGAGAAGCACCATTGAAAGAGATTTATGAAGCAGCAGATTCTGTGATATCAGAAAAGTATCCTGAAAAGAAAACAAATAAAAATATGAAAGCTACAATTAGAGGTATGTTACAAAAGTATTCTAGTGATACAGAAAACTTTAATAAAAAAGTAGACTTGTTTCGACAGATTTCTCGTGGAAAATGGGCCATTAGAAATTTTAAAGAATAAGAAAGTGAGAAGAGGTATATTTTGAAAATAGAAAAAGGAAAGAAAGTAGTGGTGAGAAACGGAAAAGCAAAAACATCAATTATAGATATTAATTATAATGATAATTATCAAATATATGTATTTCAAGGAAAACTTTCTCCATATGATATTATCATTAAATATTCTGAAAAAGGTAAGAGAATAAGAACGCCAAAGCATATTCATTGGGTAGTAGATAGTTTAATGAAGTTACAGGGAAATAAAGTATTGATGAAAAAATTTTTAAGAATTGTTCAAAAAAATTGGGAAAACTGTAAGCCTTTAAAAAGCAATGATGTCGAAGCTTTAACTAAGATTATAGAAGATAGTATGCAATGTTTCAATGGAACACATTTTAAAGTATTAAATAAGTTTGGAGAATATAAATATGATTTTTTATTTGTTTTAATGCATTTGCTAATGTATCAAGAAAAAACAAATAGAGAAGATGCATACATGTTTGGAAAGATACTAACCAGTTTATTAAAAGAAGAAATTGATATTTTTTCAATTGTATCGATAGCTGGATATAATGGAAGATAATTTATAAATACAAAAAGTAAAAAGAGTTAGGATTTTATCATATTCACTCTTTTTTTTCATGCATACTATAAATTAGGTAAGGAGGAATAAATATGTTATTTAACAAAAGATGTTGTCAAGATATGATGATGCCACAAAATGGTATGGATTGTTGTAATCGTGAAATTGTAGAACCAGCTATCAATAAATGCATCGAAAGAGAATTCTATCATGAAGTTCCACATGTATGTCCAATTCATACACATGTAATTAACAAACATATCTATAAACACACTTATACACCACAATATACTTGCTCAGAAGAAAATCAAGTATGCAATATTGATTGTGGCGGTTGTTCTGGATTCTAAAAGAAAGCACTGCTTTCTTTTATTTATTTGATAAGAAATTGATAAGAAAAAAGAAATTTGTTGATTTTTGTTAAAATTTGTTTAGATTTTGATAATAAAAATCGCCTTTTTTTTCATTTCTTATATTTTTTATATATTGTTTCATTTAAAAAAGTATGTTAAAATGTATATATGGTAGGTGATTGTAGATGACAGCAAATAAAACAACAGAAATTTTGCAACAACAGATAAACAAGCTGAATCAAGAGCAAACTGAGACCAAATGGAATGAAAAGGATAAAAAATTATTTGAAAAGTTTTTAGAATTGGTGCACGATGACCCATTTCGAATTTTTTATGCAGATGGAGGAGAAGTTCATCGGATTTTAGAACTTGTTTACCCTGAATCAGTAAAAGTGAGAATAGAAGAACTGTTTAGAATAAAATATGTATATGATGGATTTTTAAAATATGGTGAAGTAGTAAAGCCTCAAATTGAAATAGAGCGACCAAATTTAGAGACTTTGATTAAGGATATATCAGATCACTATTTGGATGTTTATCGAAAGAGAAAAAAGGTAAAGGAAAATGCAATAAAAAATTGTAGAGCTGTATTAGAAAAATCTAATAAAAATCAATATATTACAATGGAGGATTGTAGTCTTTTATTAGATTTATCAGATAGAACAGATGGAAGTATTGATGAAAAGGTACTTCTTTTAACAGAAGTACTAGAAAATAATAATGTGGCAATTCAAGAGTTATTGAAATTAAAGATGACACAAAAAACACCAAAGAGAAGAGAGCCAAAAGAAATTTCATTTGAAGAAGAAGATGAAGAACCAGTTGTTATGGAAGCAATTGTTCCAGAAGCAGAAGAAGAAGAAGTTCCAGTTGTGTCTATGATTGAACCAGATGATATTGTTGAATCAGATGAAGTAGCAGATTTTTATAAGGATGAACCAGATTATGTTGAAATGGAAGAAATTTCATTTGAAGAAGAACCAGAAGAAGTAGTAGAATCAACTGCAGCAGATGTTTATGAATCAATAGAAGATGATGAGAAGTCAGAAGAAGAAATACAGTCTTCTGAATTGCTAGTAGAGCCAGAAGTAAATAGTGCAAAGGAAAGTTATATTGAACTTTACTTACATGCATTAGAAGAAATCGATTCAACAGATATTCCAGCAATTCATAGTGCGCTTCCAAATTGTCATATGCCAAATTTTAGTGAAATTATGAATTCTTTAATCATAGAATTAAAAGAACAAATAGCAGATATAAAAGAAAGAGAACAAGATAGTGATTTAAAAACAGTTCGTGCATTAAAGGAAGAATTAGGAAAAGCGCAACAACTTTTAAAAACAATGTCTAATTATTTAGAAAAAAATGAAAATAAAGAAGAGGAAAAGAAAGAAAAAATTGTAGAGGGTGAAGAAATTCAGTTGTTGCTATTGGAAACAGAAGATGGAGACTCTTTAATTGAAAAAGATTTTAAGAAACAATTAAATGAATCTCAATATGGAATTGCTATGGGATTACTTCAAACATTAGAACAATTTGGAGACCCTGCATACCGTTTGAAAGCGAAACAAAGCCCAATTCCAGGAATTATGGAACTTACAGAAAAGGGTGTTCACATCTTCTTTGAACCTTTTGCAGAAAATACTTATATTGTAATAGCGCTTTTAGCTGAAAAAAATGGATATTCTTCATGGGTAGAAGATAAGTTAAGATTACGTCATTGCTTATTTCAAAGACAGGAAAAAGGTATGCAACGTAGATGGAATCAACATGGAACAAGAAACACTATGTTGCTTGGAAGTGAAGCAGCGTATTTAGATATGCAAGATATGGCAGAAAAGAGGTAAGGTTTATGAAAAATTTTATTATGAGTTTACAACAAAGAAAACAAGGAACTGAGGTTTTAAAGGAATGCCAAGAAATGTTAAATAGTGGAGCAGAAGAATATGAAGTAGAATTGCATGCTTTGTATACTGATATGGTAAAAGAAATTTTAACAACAATAGAAGAAAAAGATATTCAATTAGGTGATGTTGCTGACTTTTTAGATTTTAGTGAGGAACAATTATTAGAGTATCTAGAATTTAAAAAAGAAGATTATGCAACTTATCATTTATTGCTTAAATATGTATCGTGCTATGGAAATTAAAAGGGGCATAAAAATGAAAGATGAAATAAAAAAGCAATTGATTAATTTGCTAGATAAGCATATTAAAGTTTTGGGAAAAAAGGAAGCGGAGCAAGAAGACCTTCATTTTATTGTAGAAGTATTGAATAGTTTACTTGGCAAGATTAATGAAAATGAATTAGAATCATTATTGGAAATAGATGAAAATGAATTGAAAGATTTAGAGCATTTGTTTAAAGATGAAAAAGAAAAGGCTCTCATTCATAGAGTATCTGGAGTACGGTATTTAGTAGCAGGAATACGAGATAAGCATGTACATATAGATATAACAAAAGACCAAAAACAATTAATTGCAAGCTTTTTAAGACTGTTACAAGAAAAGAAAAATATGATAGTTCCAATATTAAAACGTGATAAAGGGACTTTAGAACAAGATAAATCTAAACAATTATTAGAAAAATTAGAAGATTTAAATAGCCGTACTTATTTGAGTGAAGTAGATGATATCAAAAGATTGTTTATAGAATTTGATATTTCATTGGAGAATCAATATCAAATTTTGTATTCTGTGTTAGAACATAATCAAACGGTATATACTTCATTAAAACAAAGTTTAAATTAGTCAGCAGTAGAGGTTGACTTTTTTAAACTTTAAGTTATTTGACAAAAACTGAAATTTATGTATAATAATAAATGAAATTATGTTGAAGGGGGAAAAGAAATGAAAAATAAAAAAAGATTTGGATTGAATAGAAATCAATTTCCAGAACAAATAGTAGAACCTCAGATAGAAGAAGTTGTAGTAACTGAAGAAGAGGAAAAAAAGAAAAAAGGGATAATTGCGTGGATTAAAAAACATCCAAGATTAACAGCACTTGGTTTATCTATTACATTATGTGCTGGAATTTGGGGTGGATGTACATTATTACAAAATCAAGAAGTAGAAGATAGTGACTTTTCACAGAAGCCAGGATATGAAAATATAAAGGGTGGAAAAGAAGAACCAGGTAATACTATAAAACAGCCAGAGGAACCAAGTATTGAAAAGAAAAGTTGTGAATGTACAGAAGAAGATTGTCTTTGTGATGATGATGAGTTAGGATGTACTTGTACAGAATTAGAACACGAAGATAGCTGTATAGCAAAATTTATAGATACAGATATTGAGGAAAAAGAAGATAAAAAACCAGAATCAACAAAACCAGTAGTGGCCAAACCAAATGAAACTGAAGATAACAAAGGAGTAAAACAAGAAGAAAAAGCGCCAGAACATGAGTGTGAATTTGGAGATTGGGTTGCAATAAATGCATATTATGAACAAAGAGTGTGTGAGTGTGGTAAAAAAGAAACACAAGCACATACATATGGAAAAGAAATAGTAACTTATGCTTATGTGAATGACAATAAACATAATGAAACAGGGGTAAGTACATGTAATTCATGTGGATATCAGAAAACAACAGTTTTATTAGATGATTGTCAAAATGTAATTACATCTTATAATGAAAAAATTGAAAATTTAAAATGTAATGAATGTGGAGAGAAAACAACGAGAAAACATGTATTAGACAATGGTACTGAAATGGAAGATGGTTCTACTGTATATAATTGTATACATAAAGGATGCGATTATAAGAAAGTGGTTCAGCCAAGTAAAGATGATAATATAACAGACCCAACAGGACCAACAGGAACAAATCCAACGGGACCAACAGGAACAAATCCAACAGGACCAACAGGAACAAATCCAACAGGACCAACAGGAACAAATCCAACAGGACCAACAGGAACAAATCCAACAGGA
>JAAWNF010000080.1 GCA_022798795.1 Bacilli bacterium | reverse complement strand
AAAATAAAGATAATAAAGAAAGTAGTGGAAGTATGTCAAAGAATTATCAATCGTTATTTAGTTTGAGGCTTTTAAAAAGCATTATTGGTATATTTACAAGTAACTTTTTGGTTTTATATTTTTTAGAACTTAATAATCAAAATATTTTGCCTCTTGGAATTTATTATATTGTTGTTTATTTTACCATTTTTTTAACGATTTTCTTTGTTAGAAATATTTGCAAAACAAAAAAAAGGATACATTTGCTTCACATTGGCATTTTATTAAATTTTGTTTATTTTTTATTGCTT
Source organism: Bacilli bacterium (assembly GCA_022798795.1). Taxonomy (GTDB): domain Bacteria; phylum Bacillota_I; class Bacilli_A; order RF39; family UBA660; genus MGBC102946. The sequence continues at coordinate 4,264 of JAAWNF010000080.1, read as the reverse complement.
GCCATATTAAAAGAAAAAATTATTTCTTATGTTTGGCTTATTGGATTAATTTATGGACTAGAAGAAGGTTTTTATTATTCTATTTATAACAATTTTGAATCGACAGGAATCAGTAATGAAGAAAGAGCTAAATTTATTGGTTCTTATACTGCATGGAATGCAATTTTAGGAATGTTAATCCCCATTTTTTTTGGTTCTTTGATTAGCGTTGAAGGATTTGGAAAAGCAGTAATTGTCGTGCTTGTGTTAGTAATTTTTCAAATTGCTTGTTCTCTTATTTTCAAAGATTCTCATATTCCAAGAGCAGATAAAACAGATTTAAGAGGGTATGCAAAACTAGTAGAAAGAAAAACCTGTGTTCAGAAGTCTTATTTATTGTCTATTTTTGAAGGTTTTATTTATAATGGAGCTTTTAGTAGTATCGTTACTGTTTATATTATTAAAGTATTTAGTAATAGTTTTGAATTGGGAATCTTTACCGCTTTATTTAGTTTGGTAACTTGTGTTTGTGGAATTTTGTTTGTAAAAAAAGTAAAAGAACAAGACTATCAAAAATTATTAAAATTTTCTACTTTTTTCATGATTACAGGAATTATTTTTATTATGATTGCTTGTAATACATTTACTATAATTTTATTTAATTTTTTCCTAGTCTTTTCAAAATCTTTAATGACTTTGATTAATGAAAAAAACAAATTTGATATTACCAATTTATCAGATATCAAAAATAAGTATAAAGAAGAATACTTTTTAGGGGTAGAAGGTTCTTTGATGATTGGAAGAATTATGAGTTATGGCATTTTCATTTTACTTTCTTTTGCAACAACGGGAGTAGAAACAAATCTGATTTTAGTAATTTTCACGCTTGTTATCTTTTGTTTAGGAGCTGCTTCCATTGCACTGAATAAAGAAAGAAGAGTACAGGAAAATAAAAATCATTCTATTTCAAAAAATATGTTAAAAGAATAAAAATGATTGATTATGTAATATATATTATGATATTGGTAAAGGAGGAAATTATATGAAAAATAAAAAAATTACAAGAAAAATTACCCAAGGAATGTATGTTTTAACAACTCAAAATGGTGGTTGTATTGTAGATGCGGTTTCACAGATTAGTGCAGGTGAAAATCCTCTTGTTTCTGTAGCTGTTATGAAAAAGAATTACACCAATGAGCTACTTCATACAAATGACAAGCTCGCCCTTTCTATTGTTGGAATGAACACAAATCCTGACATTATAAAAACATTTGGTTTCAATTCTATGAGAGATATCAATAAATTTGAAAAGGTAGAAACAAATGAAGTAGAAGGCGTTCCTGTGATTCTAGATTCTTTAGGGTACATGATTTTAGAAAAAGTTGATATGGTAGAAAATGATACACATACTTTATTTATAGGAAAGCTCATAGAAGCAGATGTTTTTAAAGAAGAAGATGCTATGAGTTATGGCTATTATCAAGAGCATAAAGAGGAACTATTAAAAGTGACAACAGAGGCAGGAAAAACTGCTTGGGTTTGTACCATTTGTGGGTATGTATATTATGGTGAGGAGTTGCCTGGAGATTTTGTATGTCCTATTTGTGGGGTAGGAAAAGAACTATTTCAAAAAAAATAGTCTTTTTTTTCTTTCTATGTTATACTAGTGATAGGTGATAATGTGAAAGCAATAACAATAAAACAACCATTTGCTACTTTAATTGCAGCAGGATTAAAAGAATATGAATTTAGGACTTGGAAAACAAACTATCGTGGGAAAATTTATATCCATGCAGGATTAGGTACAGATACAAAAGCAATGGAAAAATTTAAAGATTACAATTTAGAATATCCAAAAGGAGAAATCATTGCTGTTGCAGAGTTAGTAGATTGCATCATGATAGATGAGAAAGTTAAAAAAGAATTGCAAGAAAAAAATTCACTTGTTTATTCTGGGGTTATTCATGATACTTCCTTTCAGGGTTATGGGTTTCAACTAGCAAATATTAGAAAAGTAAAACCTATTTCTGTGAAAGGAAAACTTGGACTTTGGAATTATGAACCAGAAAAGCTAGAGGAATAACATGATAGAAGAAGAAATTTTTAAAGATGCTTCCTATGATAAGCAGAAGTTATTAGAGTATGGATTTCAAGAAAAAGAAGATGGCTTTTATTATGAATTTTTTCTTTATCGAAATGAATTTAAGGTAGAAATTAGAGTTTCTAAAAAAGGTGTTATAAAAGGAAAAATGATAGAATTATCTACCAATGAAGAGTTTTTTAATTTCAGATTAAATACAGATGGAGCTTTTATAAATTGTTTAAAAGAAGAATATTGTAAATTACTAGAAAATATCAAAGAAAATTGTTTTCATTGGACACCAAAGAGAACGTGTTGGGTCGTTCCCGCTAGTGTAACAAGGTATGATGTAATATCACACTTTGAAAAATATGATACGATTACTTGGAGGCAGACTACCGATATCAAATTACATGATATTGTATATATTTATATTGGTAGCCCAATTTCTTCTATTATGTATCAGTGTGAAGCGATTCGTGTCAATTTTGTAGGGGAACATCAGAATACCATGGAATTAAAACGGATAACAAAATATGAGGAAGGAATCTATACTTTACAGAGACTTCAAGAATATGATTTGAAAGCCATTAGGGGAGCTAGAAAAATGCCAGAAAGAGCAATTGAATTAATAAATGGAAAAGAGGAAAAATAATGGAACAAGAGCAAACTGTAAATTCTACTGTAGAAGTAGAACCTTTATTCAATGAATATGTAGATTTTGAGACTTTTAGCAAGTCTGATTTTAGAGTTGTTAAAATAAAAGATTGTAAAGCTGTCTTAAAAAGTAAAAAGCTATTAGAATTTACTTTAGATGATGGAACGGGTACTGATAGAACGATATTAAGTGGAATTCATGCTTTTTATGAACCAGAAGAATTAATTGGAAAAACAGTGATTGCTATTTTGAATTTGCCACCTCGTAATATGATGGGGATTGATTCTTGTGGAATGTTAATTTCAGCAGTTCATCAAGAAAATGGAGAAGAAAAATTGCACCTTCTTTTTGTAGATGACAGTATTCCAGCAGGGGCAAAATTGTATTAATGGAATTTAAAAAAAGCTTTGGTAAGAAATTATGGAGGCTTTTTTTCTTACAATTTTGTAACACAAGAAAAATTTGAATCGTGTTATAATAAAAAAAGAGGGGATAATATGAAAAGAATACTCATTATAGAAGATGATGAAACGATACAAGTTGAATTATCAGAATTATTAAAAGCTTCTGGATATGAACCAATTATTTTAATTGATTTTCAGCACGCCGAAGCAGAAATTAATAAGACCAAACCAGATTTAATCTTATTAGATATTAATATTCCTTATATGAATGGAGAACTATTACTTCAGAAAATTAGAAAAAATATGGATGTTCCAGTGATTATGGTGACAAGTAAAAATACGGAAGCAGATGAATTATTATCCATGATGTATGGAGCAGATGACTATATTACCAAACCATACAATCCAAATATTTTACTATTTCGAATTGCCAATATTTTTAAAAGACAAAACAAAAATGAAGAAATATTTTCTTATTTTGATGTTGAAATAGATAAAGAACGAGGAATTTTAAGAAAAAACAATATAGAAGTATTTCTTACGAAAAATGAAATGTTGATTTTTTCGCATTTGGTCATTCATAAAAATCAGATGGTGACTAGAGATGAACTCATGACAATATTATGGAATAATGCTTTTTATATTAATGATAATGCTCTCACTGTTAATATTAGTAGATTAAGAGCAAAATTAAAAGAAATTGGATATGAAAATGCAATTGAAACAAGAAAAGGCTATGGGTATTTATTAAATGAAGTTTTATAATTATTTGAAAGACAAATGGTATGCCATCCTTCTATTTTTGTTTTTCTTTTTTCTTTCTTTCTTACTCTTTCTGGCTTTTAAAGTAAAGATACAACTTATAATCATATTATCTATTTTGTATTTCCTCTTTTTTCTACTATTATTACTCATTGATTTTTTTAGAAAAAAATCGTTTTATCAAAAGCTTTTGTTTCAAATAAAAGAATTGGACCAAAGTTATTTTGTTACAGCGCTTTTAGAAGAGCCTAATTTTTATGAAGGAGCACTTTTTTATCAGGCGCTTTATGAAATTAATAAATCTATGATAGAAAATGTAAGGAAGTATGAATTTCAAACAACTGATTTTAAAGAATATATTGAAATGTGGATTCATGAAGT
>JAAWNF010000079.1 GCA_022798795.1 Bacilli bacterium | reverse complement strand
CATATAATATTTTTATTTTTTCTTCTATTTCTTTTATTTTTTCAGTTGCTTGATTTTTCGTAATTGGATTCGCAACCTCTACTGTTATTTTCATATTTTTACCTTCTTTCTATTTTCAATTAGCGGCCGTATGTTTGAGTGTTCCAGCACTTTTTTTATTGAATTTAGTTTCCTTTCAAGTTATAATTCAACTTTGATATTTACATAAATTTCTGATTGTGTAATTCCATTCAAATTTCTTGATATATCAGAAATTACTTCAATATCATAGTGATTGTAATTTTATTCACTTCTTAATGCTTCAACAGGGTCTTTTTTGCTTGCCATTTTCGCTGGAATATTCCCGGCAATAACATTTAATCCAATGCTTAATAAAATTAAGAATATAGCACTTCCAATTGGCATAGTTGCAATTTTATTCATACCAGTTAAGGCTGATACGATGAAATTGACTGGTACACATATTAATAATGCAATGCCGATTCCTAATAATCCAGCAATCAATCCCTCTATAACAGTTTCTGCTCTAAATACTCTTGTAATATCTTTTTTGCTAGCTCCAATTGCTCTTAAAATTCCTATTTCTTTTGTTCTCTCTAATACACTTATATAAGTTATAATGGCAATCATAATACTTGATACAATTAAACTAATGGCAACAAAACCAATTAATACAAATGAAATCATGGATACAATAGAGGTTACTCCATTAATAACTGTTTTAATCAAATCGGTATAAGATATTACCTTTTCTTTATTGTTACTATTCGTTTGCTCTTTATTATAATTTTCAATTAACTCTACGATTTTTTCTTTCGATTCAAAATCTTTCGGATAAATATTAATCGAAGATGGATTATTGATATCAGCAATTCCTAAAATTCTGCAATTTTCTTCATAAGTATTTGTTATATTATCGAATTTTTCATTTGTTAAAACATTGATTTCTTGATTCTTTATTTGCTTTTTATAAATATCTGTTTTTGAAATATTATGAATTACATATTCTGTTAAAGAATGTTTATATCCGATAAAACCGGATTCACTATCTTCATCTTTCACTCTTAAAATCCCAACTATTTTAATATCTAATCCATTATTAACAATATTTTTTAAATATTCTTTATCGTTAGAATAATCTTTATAATAAGTATCTTCTAATTTATAATAATCTGTATTCAATACTAATTTATATGACAAATTTAAAATATCTTCATAAGAATAGGTCTTGCTATTTGTATTTACTTTTTCTCCATTGTTTATTCTGTTTAATATATTAGTAAGCTCTTTTCTATCCTTTATATCTAAACGATATAAAATAGAGTCATTAATGATATTGTCTTTTCCGACAACAAGAACCAATTCGTTATAATCTTTAGGAAAATTACCTGCTAATACTTCATATTTACTGTTTAATACATCTTCATTATTTAATAGTTCTCTAAATACTGGAGTAGTATCTGTATTAGTAGAAACACTAATGCCTGCTTGTTCTTCAGATACATTCATATTTAAGATATTAAAGTTACTTGGATTTATTCTAATGAAACTAGAATTATTGGTAGAATAAATTTGTAAATCCAAATTATAACCATAAGTTATTTCAGAAATATAATTTTCTATTTCTGATGACTCATCTAAATATTCCTTAAATGACTTTAAATCATTTTTCTTTATTAATTCTTTTGTAAATAAATTTACTTGAGGTATTATATCATCTTTAGAACATAACTTGCTATTTTCGCATTCTTGTTTCTTTTCTTCTTCCAAACTTAATAATTTTGTAAAATCATAAGAATTTTTTTCGATTACAATAGGAAAGTTAGATAATGAGTCTCTTTCCATCTTAGAAACATAGTTTTTAACGCCATTCGATAATGATAAAATTAAGGCTATACCAATGATTCCAATTGAACCAGCAAGGGCAGTTAAAATGGTTCTTCCTTTTTTAGTAAGTAAGTTATGAAATGATAATCCTAAGGAAGTTAAAAAAGACATTGAAGTTTTGTTTATTTTTCTTTTTTTATTTTCAATTTTCATTTTTTCAGGAGGATTGCTATCTTTAATGACCACTCCATCTTTTAGTTCAATAATTCTATTAGAATAAATTTCTGCAAGTTCAGGATTATGAGTAACCATAATAACCAACTTGTCTTTCGAAATATTTTTTAGTAATTCCATAATTTGAATACTAGTAGAAGAATCTAATGCTCCAGTTGGCTCATCTGCTAAAATAATTTCAGGGTCATTCACAAGTGCTCTTGCAATTGCAACCCTTTGCATTTGACCACCAGAAAGCTGATTCGGTCTTTTATTAATGTGCTCTTTTAAACCTACATTTTCCAATGCCTTTTTTGCTCTTTGTTTTCTTTCTTTTTTAGATATTCCTGATAATGTAAGTGCCATTTCAACATTTGATAAAATAGTTTGATGTGCTATTAAATTATAACTTTGAAATATAAATCCAATACGATAATTTCTATAGCTATCCCAATCTTTATCAGAATATTTTTTTGTAGAAATGCCTTCAATGATAAGTTCTCCAACATCATATTTATCTAGACCTCCTATAATATTTAAAAGTGTCGTTTTTCCACTTCCACTTGCGCCTAATATAGAAGTAAATTCATTTTTCCTAAAATTTATGTTTATCCCTTTTAATACTTGTTGTCTATTTTCACCCATAACATAACTTTTAAAAATATTTTTTAGTTCTAGCATTTTTTCAAATCCTTTCCAAATTAATTCGTTTGTGATACAATTGTATCATCGGGATTTAATTTATTCAATGGAGTTGATGAAAATGAGACAAAATGAAAGAAATGTATCAAATGAAAAGGATACCTATGTTAGTGAGAAAATAACAGATACTTTATTGAAACTATTAAAAGGTTACACATTAAAAGAAATATCAATTAGCTTTTTATGTGATGAAGCAGGTGTTGGTAGAGCATCATTTTATCGAAATTTTGAAAGTAAAGAAGATGTTTTAATAAAGTATGATACGAAATTAATCAAACAATGGGGAAAAGAATATGAAAATGATAAAAATTCTACTCCTGAAAGTTTAATTCCATCCCTTCTTATTCACTATAAAAGATACAAAGATTTTTATTTAATGATGTATAGGAATGGCTTATCTGATATCGTTTTAAAAACAATATTAAAAGCCTGTGAACTAGAGAAGAAGAAAACCAATATGGAAGCCTATGTTACTTCATTTATTGGTTATGGTATATTTGGAATTGTGAACGAATGGATTAAACGTGGAATGCAAGAAACTATTGAAGAGATTTTATCCCTCATATCCCAAAATAAAGGTATCTAAGAAATTGACTATGTGAAACTTGCATTTTTTGTAATTTTAAATAAATAATAAAAAGGAAAGAGAAAAATCTATGTTGATTCTACTCTTTTTTTAAAGATTTCTTTATTAGAGTAAGCTTCATCAATCATATACTGTTTTCATTTCTATATTTTTAAAATTGTTATCAAAAGAATATTTTCAAAATATAAAATCACAAATACTTTTACAAATAAAAAAGAACTAATTATTGAATGAATAAGGCCTCGTTTTAGTTCTCTAATTATTCTATATTTTATGAATCCTTTAATCAAACTGCATAAGGTTCTACTATATGGCTTTTGATAAATAAAGAACAAAAAAATGGAGCCATAAGGCTCCTCCAAGAGGCAGTGAGAGTTCACGCACTTCAAAACTTATTTTAATACTTGTACGTTTGTTTGAATATATTTGAAAATACTTAAATTTAACAAGTATTATACGAATTTTAAAATTTTGATAGTTGAAAAGGTAGTTGGAAATATAATTCAACTACCTTTTATAATAAGATGAAACATAAATGAGATAAGTTATTTTTAAATATTATCAACCCATTTATATCTTTCTCTATAGGAAGCCATAAAAGTATAATCATTAAGTTCATTTTGAATTCTACCAATAACTATTCCAGGCTTAACATTCTGTGATTTAGCAAATTTGCTTATTGTATCTATGTCAAATTTTCCATTTTTTATAAAATTTTTGTATGCATCATCGCTTATTAAAACATTTCTAGCAAATAAGTCTGCTTTTTTCTCGATTTCACTCTCAATAAAAGAATAGTCAATATATTGATTACTAAAATCCTCATTTAATAAATGCCCAATTTCATGAAATAATGTAAACCAAAATATATCAGAAAAAGATTGTCTTATAGTCATGCATAGTACTATCTTATCTTTTCTTTTTTGTATATATCCTTGTACAGGAGCACCAGCAAAATTATGCACAATTTCAAAAGCAATTCCACATTCTGAAAATATTTTCTTTAATTCAATAACCATTTCATTAGGTTCTAGAAACATAGTACTTTTTATCTCTTCATATTTTTTTATTAAATTATCCTTTACAAATTTATTTGTTATGATAATTTTATCCGTTAAGTATTCACAAATTTTCTTCCAAGCATATAAAACATTTATATTAACTTTTATTTTTTTTGAGCCTCTAAAAGCCACTTGCTGCAATGGTAAATTAGGAATTGACATCAAATTATTTACATTTAAGAATTTTCTCATACTTAATAATGTTAAAGGTCTATTTAGACCATTCTTTATTATCCCAGATGTTTCACAATATTTCACAATATCTTTTAATTCTGTT
>JAAWNF010000078.1 GCA_022798795.1 Bacilli bacterium | reverse complement strand
AATTAAAAAAATTAAAAATCGATCTTTCTGATTATGATTTAAAAAAATTTTTAATTTATTACGAAATGTTGATTGAAAAAAATAAAGTTATGAATCTAACAACAATTACAGAGTTTCAGGATGTGGTAGAAAAACATTTCCTTGATTCTTTAAGCCTTGTAAATAGCATTAATTTAAACCAAAAGTTAAAAGTTCTTGATTTGGGTACAGGTGCAGGTTTTCCGGGGATTCCATTGAAGATTGCTTTTCCAAAGATTGATCTTGTTTTGATGGACTCTCTTAATAAAAGGGTTTTATTTTTACAGGAAGTAATAGAGAGATTAAATCTTTCTGGAATTATTGCTGTTCATGGTAGGGCTGAAGAATTGGCAAGAAATTTGATGTTTCGGGAAAAGTTTGATTTGTGTGTTTCTCGTGCAGTTGCTAATTTATCTTCTTTAAGTGAGTATTGTATTCCTTTTGTCAAACAGGGAGGAATGTTTATTTCCTATAAATCTGGTGAAGTTGAGGAAGAAGCTGCCCAGGCAAAAAAAGCTATAGGACTATTAGGTGGAGAAATTGTGGAACTTAAGAAGTTTCAATTGGCTGGGACAGATATTTCAAGGTCGTTTGTAAAAATTAAGAAAAATCTTAAGACACCGAAATCTTATCCAAGAAAGGCAGGAGAACCTACAAAGAATCCTATTAATTAAAATATAATTTAACTAATAGGATTCTTTAAGTTAATGTTAAAAAATTATTAGGTATCGATTTTGCCGAAAATATTTTTGTGTATGATCTTTGAGATCTATCTATTTAAAGTATAATATAGTATTATTTAGATTCAAGATATAAGTTTAAGACCTCTAGTAAATTGTTTGGTATCTCTAATTGAGGAAGGTACTTACTGCCAGAAAGAAAAGAGGCTTCAATGGAAGGATTAATGGAAATGTATTGATCAATAATTTCCTTATTTCCTTCCTTTTCTTTGCTCCCAATTAGATAGATACTATTGTTAATCTTTTTTAATGCATGTACAATATTGATGTTTGTATAGTTAGCTTTTATACTAGACAGAAGATATTTCCCATGGCTACGTTCCAGATGTGCCGCTTCATAATAGTGATCCAATACTTTAGTAGGAACCATATATTCTTTAAAATAATAATCTTTATAAAATGATTTACGTATATTCTGTTCAAGATAAACCAAGTTATAAACTAGAGTTCCAATGATGGGAAGATCAATAAAGAATTTTAAAGCATTTTTTCTCTTATTTGGTGTCTTACAGAGATCTGACAAGTCTGAAGGATTAATAATAACAATATTCTTAAAATATTCTGAATCCATATTACAAGCCATTAAGGTAAAAGATGAAGAATCTCCTGTTGCGATAACGTCTGCTTTATTTCCAATAATATTTTTAATAAAATCGCTGATCAATTGAACATATAAGAAATTACTATAGGTTAAATTAGGCTTATCACTTCTTCCACATCCTAATAGATCTAAGGTATATACAGTATGATGTTTTGCCAAATGTTTTGCGATTCGATTCCATTCAAAGGCGGAAGAGGAAGGATTTAAGTCGTGAATTAACAGTATAGGGGAACCTTTTCCCTGTTTGTAATAAAAAATATTGCCATATCTCCAGTTGAAAAATTTACCTTTGTCCGTTTTTAGGAGATTTTTCATAGTGGATGAAATACTTATGGTTTTATTAATTCCGTAAATACTTATGCCAGTTAAGGTTGTAAGAAGTAAAAGATTACGAACTTGTTTTTTCATTATGGCAGTCTCCTTTCATAGTTCTCTTTCATTTATTAAAATGAGCCAAACCTTCTATTACTATTATAGACGAAATAAAGTGGATATACAACAAAAAATAAAAAAGTTAATTTGTTATGTGATTGCAGTCTAATCATTTCTATTTGTTTTTCTAATGTATTGATTATCTGATATTTGTAGTGATTGTGCAGAATGATCTTTCAGTAAACTATTTTGTGATCGTATTATATTCAATTATATCATGTAAAATAAGATTTTTTGTTCTGGTAAGTAGTATAAAATGGCATTGTTGCATAATATTACGGAAAATATATAATATAGTTTTTTGGTAAATGTAATAGGAGTATGGGATCTTTTTACAACATAAAAATTTTATATGGAATAAAATTTGCTAATTCTAGAGTTATTGACTACTTGATATTTAGACTAATTACGCAGAATGAATTTTTATTCTGCAAGACAGATATATGACGGCGTAGTGGCAGTGTCAACGTTTCACTTCGGTCCGTGCTTAGCATTGACACTTGCAATAGCACCGACTAGAAAATCTAACACAGTAGATGGAAACTCAGGCAAGTAATTAGTCTTATGTTAGGTGGTCAATACATTAGTTTTAATGGTTCTAGTTGTACTAAACAAAATTATAGAGTTTATTGTTGTCAATTATTGTAAAAAATGAAAAATTATACTTTCATTATTTTTAATTTTGATATAAAATATTTGTAAAAGGAAAGTAAAGCTTTTCCAATTTTTTTAATAAAACATATGTTCTAAGAGAGGAAAATATGGTTATTGAATATTTAGAAAAAGTTTATCAGGAGCTTTATGAGAGAAAATTAAATTTAGAGCGGGATAATCAACGAAGAGAAATTTCTTTAAAAGATAATGTGAAATTTGTAGAAACATTAGAAAATACATTAGATCAAAACTACGAATTTTTTTCACCGCGCAGAGTAGATAATGAGAGTCATATAAAAATAAATGCTCTTTTGAAAGAACAACGAGTTCTTGAGGAAGATATTAGAAAAGCCAAAATTGATATTCTTGATTTAAATGTTAGAATATCAGAATTGGAAAGCGTTCTTAAGTCTGCTCGTCAAATTAAGAAAAAGTCTTTATCCGGATATAAAGAATTGAAAGAAGAACAAGTTTCACAGAATAATGTATTTGAAATTCAGGAGATGGAGAGACAGAGGATAGCAAGGGATATGCACGATTCTGTAGTACAGTGCCTTGCTAGTTTAGTACATAAAATTGAGTTGTGTGATAAGCTTGGTGAGATAGATCCAATTCGGAGTAAATTAGAATTGCGGGCTATGACAAAAAATGTTCGAGAAATCATTCATAACATTAGAGAGATTATTTTTGATCTTCGTCCTATGTCATTAGATGATATTGGTTTAGGTGAAACGATAGAAAGAGAGTTATTGAAAATTCAAAATTACGGAGTTTTTCATGTTACATATGAAATCGAAGATAAATCTATTAATTTTCCTTCGACGAAGTCATTAGCAATTTTTAGAATTGTCCAGGAAATATGTAATAATGTTATTAAACATGCGAAGGCAGAAAATTTTAAATTTAGTTTGAAATATAAAGAAAAGTTTGTAGAGATATTAGCGGAAGATGATGGAATAGGATTTGATGTAGATGGAATATCACATTTAGATAGACTAGATAATTCTGGAGTAGGAATATCTATGATGAGGGAGCGTATTTATTTATTAGGGGGAGAATTAAAATTTAATTCTAAACCTGGACAAGGTACAAAGATTAAAATATTTGTGCCTATTAATAAGGAGGAGAAGTAAGTGGCAGCTAAAATTATAATTGCAGATGATCATTCTATGGTAAGGGAGGGATTAAAACAACTACTGGAATTGGATGGTGATGTGGAAGTAATTGCAGAGGCAAATAATGGGATAGAGTGTATTGATTTATTGGAACGGTTAAGTCCTCAAGTTTTATTGTTGGATATCAATATGCCAAAAATGAATGGTCTGGAAGTATTGGAAAAAGTGAAAGAAAAAAATATTGATGTGAAAATTATTATACTGACTGTTCATAATGAGATAGAATATTTGTTAAAGGCAGTCAATATTGGAATCGATGGTTATATGTTAAAAGACTCAGATTCTGCGGAGTTAAAAAAGGCAATCTTCCATGTTATTGATGGTGAAAGTTATATACAGCCAAGTTTGATCCCCATGTTAAATTCAAAAATGATCGAAAGAGATGTAGATCAAACAAAGATCGATAGTTTGACCAGACGAGAGTTAGAAGTTTTAAAGTTGCTTTCTGTTGGATTGTATAATAAAGAGATAGGTAAAAATTTAGGTATTTCGGAACGTACAGTTAAAAATCATATTTCTAATATTTTTAAAAAGATTAATGTTATGGATAGAACTCAAGCGGCAGTGTTTGCAATAAGAAATAATTTGATTAATGTATTTTAAAAGATTATGTTAATATGTTATTTTACAGAATATTTGCATGATACTGAACAAAAAACTTATTTGGAAGATGTAGGTATAAACGAAAAAATATGAAAAATATATGATCTTATAACATGTAACAAATTTTATATGAAATGGAATAGAAAATAATGATTGAGCAAGGGGATTTATAACGCACTATAAAATCGATTCTATGTTTTTTTGTCTAGATCTACTTAATCTATCGTTTTCATTGTAATAAAGGAATTTTTAAAACAGGTATGAGATATTTAGGTTTTTATGTTTGAGGAATATACCTGCATATCATCAGATTATTAGAGCTGTCACGTTGATTGGAGAATGGGAGGGATTGTTTACGTAGATGAAATTCAATTGATATTGGCCTTAGTTATTGATGTCAAATTATGAATGACTTATATTATTGATTTTATTTTAGATACAGTTTTTGATAAACAGATAATATTTTAAAATAATTCAGATTATTTAG
>JAAWNF010000077.1 GCA_022798795.1 Bacilli bacterium | reverse complement strand
ATAATGCTGTAAAATAATTTCACGTTTCATTTTTGAATCCATATCTTCACCTGATTCCTTCCACAATTATAATATAAGAGAATTAAAAATGCAACTAATATGTTATAATAAATTAGGTGATACAAATGTTAGAAAAAATTACTGAAACAACTAATTTTGTTATCAAAAATTCAAATTATGTTTCTATTAACCAAGAAAATCCTCAAAAATTTGCCAATAAAATCAAGGATACAAAACCAATTCATTGGCTAGAAAGCAATCCTTTTGGCTTATTAGACCTGCCAATAGAAAAATTGATTTTCTTTCTTCTTATTTATGATTCTATGAATTTTTGTTTTTGGGGGACACCAAAATGGACAATTAAAACAGAAGAAAATGGAAATATTGATGGCGCATTCGCTCTATTGTATGCACTTTTAAAAGAAGTAAAAAAAAATCAAGATTTTCTAACACCCGATTATTTAAAAAATTTAACAGAGCAACAATTTGAAACAATTTTAAAAGGTAATATTCAAATTCCACTTTTTAAAGAACGATATGATAGAATTACTTCTATTGGAAAAATTTTAGTTGAGAAAAAAATTACTTCATTTTACCAAGAAATAAAAAGTAAAACTACTGACACCAAATTATTTGATTATCTGATTCAAATGTTTCCATTCTTAATGGATACAAGAAATTACAAAAATAAACAAATATATTTTTATAAACTTGCTCAATTAATGACTTCTGATATACTACATTTACGAGCAATGAAAGAAAGCATTGCAATAGATATTTCTCATTTAGTAGGATGTGCTGACTATAAATTACCACAAGTTCTTCATCAATTTGGCGTAACTACTTATAAAACACAATTAGAACAACAATTAATTAATAAAATAGAACTAAATGAAAATACTTATAAGGAAATAGAAATTAGGGCAAGTACTATTGTGGCAATTCAAAAACTATCAGAAATTACTGGTATCAATGCAATTGATATTAACGATATGATTTGGTTACAAGGGCAAGACAAATCACGATTATGGATTCCATATCATTTAACAAAAACATCATCATATTAAGAGATTTATTTCTCTTTTTTTATGATATCTATCAATACCATTTCACTATTTCTAGCAGTTCTAAAAGAAAAGCCCCATACCCCATATCCTGATGAAACAATACTATGATAATGATTTTTTTCCTGATAGCCATATTCCAACAAAAAATTCAAAGGAAATATTTGCCCTGCATGAGTATGGCCAGATAAGTGTAAACCAACACCCAAATCATAAGCCTGTACTCTGTCTAATGGCTGATGGTCTACTAAAATAATAGGATAAGAAACATCAATATTTTGTAATAACGAGCCTAGTTCTTCTCTAGATGCTCCCAATCGCTCTCTGCTGTTATCTTTTCGACCAACTAAATAAAATTGTTTATTTACAAGTACTATATCATCTGATAACACTTGAATTCCATTATTTGAAAATCCCTCCATTACTTCCTGTGTCAATAAATCATGATTTCCTTCTACATAATAAATTCCATATTTTGTTTTTATTTTTGAAAGCTTTCGATATGCTTCCTGACGTAATTCAACACTTGTATGTTCGTCAAAGATATCCCCCGCCATAATAAACAAATCTATATTAAAACCATTTGCTTTTTCTACAATTTCATCTAATACCTTATTTCCATGAATGGTTCCTAAATGTAAATCAGAAATCATACCAATTGTATAATTGGAGTAAATTGGAAGTTCTACTTGATACTTTTTTATGATTGGATGATTAGCGCAGTATATCCCATACACCATAATCATAAAACTAAATAATAAAATTGGAATACCTTTACAATAAAATTTTCTTATTATTTTTTCCTTATGAAATACTTTAAAAATAAGCTGAATGATATCCACAAGAATATAAAAAAATATTGCATAACCTATCCAAATGCATAAATTAGAACGTCTAATCAACAATATTGTTAACAAAAAATAAAGAATTCCCCAATATATTATTTTTTGTTTATTTGTTTTTAATGAAAATATTATAATAATCTGTCTGCCAAAATAATACCCGCCCAGCAATAACATTAATAAAATAGGAAATATCCAAGCTTTATAATCCATTACACTTCCTCTTTTCTAAATGTTATTATACATCATTCATCAAAATATACAATCATAAAACCATATGAAATCATTTATTATCCTATTTTCTACTTTAAAATTTTATGATAAAATAAATCTATTTTAAGAAAGAGAGATTTTTATGACAACACCAACTTATCAAATAAAAAGAAATAATGTTTTTATAGGACAAGTAGTTAAAACAAATTCGACTAAAAATAAACTAGTTTTAGAAAAGGGAAAATTATCCATTTATCGCTTTATTCCATTTCGAAGCATTTTATTTACATTGACTGAACAACCATTAGCAAATGATTTACTTTATGATTCTCCTGAATACCCTGTATTAAACCATTCACCAATTGATAATTGCCTTAATTCGAATATTTTAATTCAAGGAGAATACAATTTGGGACCCTTACTTAATTTTTTTCAATTTCCAGAATCGCTTTCACTTCTTGATATTAAAAATTTAAGAAAACATTTTTTCAACGGTTCATGGTCATATGAACATTGTGACTTGTTTGGTTTTCGTGAAATTTTACCACAAGATTGGACATACGTAAAAGATGGACATTATGTAAAAGACCCTGAAGAATTAAAACAGCTTCAAAAAAAAGAACAAATCCTCCGAAAAAGAGGACATCGTGTATTTGAACACATAGAAAATGGAGTATTACCTTCCGATATGATGTTTATACTTGGTGAATTTGGAGACCATTCTATTGCAGAAATATTACAAGGTTTTGCAAAGCAACGAAACGCCTTTAAGCCTCATGAAGAAGAAGGAATCATAAAAAAATTAAGTTTATAGAAAAAGAAATACTTTAAAATAAGCATTTCTTTTTCTATAATTCAAATTGAGAATTGTAAAGTTCTGCATAAAAACCATTTTGCTCCATCAATCTTTCATGATTTCCCTGTTCAATAATATTGCCATCCTTCATCACTAAAATTAAATCAGCATTCTTTATAGTCGATAATCTATGTGCAATAATAAATGATGTTTTTCCTTCTGTCAATTTATCCATCGCTTTTTGCACTAATTCTTCTGTTCTAGTATCAACATTACTAGTTGCTTCATCTAAAATTAAGAAAGGAGCATCTTCTACCATACCACGTGCAATCGTTAATAATTGTCTTTGACCAGCTGATACATTATCATTTTCTGACAAATCAGCATCATAGCCATTTGGCAATGTTTTAATAAAATGGTCCAATCCAACGGTTTTACAAACTTCTTCTACTCTTTTATCAGTTACATTTTTACGATTATAAGCAATGTTTTCTTTCACAGTACCACTAAATACCCAAGTATCTTGTAACACCATTGTAAACAATTCATGAATATTTTCTCTAGACAACTCATTAATGGAAACTCCATCAATCTTGATATCTCCACTTGTTACTTCATAAAATTTCATTAATAAATTTACCATAGTGGTTTTTCCAGCGCCAGTTGGTCCTACAATTGCTACTTTCTGTCCTGGAAGTGCTACTGCACTAAAATCTTTAATTGTTGGCTCCTCATTTCCATCATATTTGAATATAACATGTTGAAATTCTATCTTTCCTTTCACTTTACTCTTCTCTAATTTTTTTTCGATTTGGTTTTGATTATTCATTTCTTCTTCATCTATAAACTCAAATACTCTCTCACTTGCTGCTGCTGTAGATTGTAATGATGTCATTGCTTGCGCAATTTGAGCAAGTGGTGAAGTAAATAATCTCACATAGGAAATAAAAGCAACAATTACTCCAAAACTAATATGTCCATTCATAGTAAGAAGTGCGCCTACAATGCAAACTGCAACATAACCAAAATTTCCAACAAAACTCATCATTGGCATCATCAATCCTGATAAAAATTGGCTCTTTCTATTTGCGTCATATACATTTTTATTATATAAATCAAACTTTTTATCAGACTCTTTTTTCCCATTATATACTTTTACAACATTCAATCCTGAATAAACCTCTTCAATATGTCCATTCAAATTTCCCAATTCCACTTGTCTAGCAACAAAATATTTTTGTGATTTTGATAATACTCCAAACATAAAAATAAAACCTACTAAACTAGAAGCTATCGCTGTAATCGCCATTATCCAATTCGTTACAAACATCATAATAAGAGTTCCAATAAATAATGTAATTGCACTTACTAAAGTAGATAAAGACTGATTCATAGATTGAGCAATGGTATCAACATCATTTGTAACACGAGATAAAATATCTCCAGTTGCATGAGAATCAAAATATTTAAGTGGCAATTTATTAATTTTAATTGAAATTCTTTCTCTTAATTTACGAGCAAATTTATTTGCTACATCTGTCATAGCAATTGATTCAAAATAAGTAAAGATAGCACTTAAAATATATAATCCAATTAGAAAATATACAATTTTTTTAATGGCTTTTATATCCATAAAAGGTTCTATCACTGATTGAATACTATTTGGCATCTCATCAATTTTTTGATAAAGCTCTTCAGGAACAATATTTTCTGTATCCAATGTATTCATAAGACTAACATATTTTGCTTGGTCTTCTGAAGAAATTGTTACTCCATCTATTTGAAATTCTTTAAATAAAATAGTTGAAATA
>JAAWNF010000076.1 GCA_022798795.1 Bacilli bacterium | reverse complement strand
AAATAATAAATTTGAATACTAGAATTACGACAGGATTCATATCTTTATTGACATCAATGATAAGTAGTTTGATAATATTATACACAATCGACTTTAAAATCTTTATTACCGCATTTGTATTATTTGCAGGAATAATTATTACAAGAATAATTTACTTTTCTAAAAGATATTTACCTTTAATAAAATGTGCACAGGAAACTAGTAGAGAATATGATGGTATTTTAAATGATGCTGTTTTAAATTTTACTTCCCTAAAGGTATATAGTGCTGTAGAAAATTTTTCTAAAACTTTAAAAACAAAAAAAGAAGAAGTAAATGTATATAAAAATAAAGCTTCTTCCAGAGAATTTACTTATGGAGCTATTGCTAATGTAGTATATATAATAACTTTTACAATTTTATTATTCTATTCAATTAATCAATTCGGTAATAATCTAATGACGTTAGGTAACTTTATATTCTTTATAAATGCAATGATATCGTTAAAATCTTCTACTACCAGCTTTACTTGGTCATATATACATATAGGAGAGATTTTAGTAAAACTTAAAAATTGTTATGATTTATTATATGATGATACAAATTTAATTGATGATAATAAAAATGATCTTATTGTCAATAATGGTACAATAAGATTTGATAATGTAACATTCAAATACACTAAGTGCAATATATTAGAAAACTTTGATTTAACAATTAAAAATCAACAAAAAATTGGAATAATAGGTGTAAGTGGTAGTGGTAAAACAACACTAGTAAATTTACTTTTTAAATTTTATTTTCCTCAAAAAGGTAAAATTTTAATTGATGATAAAGATATTAGTGATTATAATACTAAATCTATCTATGAAAATTTAACCTATGTTCCTCAGGAAACCATACTTTTACATTCAACAATATATGAAAACATCAAGATTGCTAAACCTAGTGCAAGTTATGATGAAATTATAAGTGCTGCAAAAAAAGCAGAACTACATCAATTCATAGAAAGTTTAGATGACAAATACAATACAATTGTTGGTGAAAGAGGTATCAAATTATCTGGTGGACAACGTCAAAGAATTGCTTTGGCAAGAATATTCCTAAGGGATTCAAAAATCGTTATTTTTGATGAGGCAACTAGCAGTCTAGATAATAATACAGAATTTAAAATTCAGCAAAACATTAATAAATATTTCGATAAGCAAACTATCATCTGTATTGCTCATAGACTATCTACTCTAAAGGATATGGATTATATTATGGTTATTGATAATGGTAACATTATTGATAGTGGGAAACCAAAAGATATTATTCCGAAATATGATAAAGTTAATTTTTTGAGTTCAGAAAGTGAGGAAAAATATGTATGTTAATAGTTCTATAGAATATTTCGATGTTTTAGATGAAAATGGTAATAAAACTGGTAAAGTAAAAACAAAAGAAAATATAATAAAAGATAGAGACTTTTACAGAATTGTAAATTTATGGATTATTAATCCGAATACAAAACAAATTCTTATTCAAAAAAGATCAAATAATAAAGATGTTAGTCCTAATAAATGGGATTTAACTTCTGGTGGTCATGTTGAGGCTGGAGAAACCAGTTTAGAAGCTATTATTAGAGAAACTAAAGAAGAACTAGGAATTGATATAAGTAATGATAAAATCTTAAAAGTTTTTGAGGTTAAATATGACAAAATGAAACGTAATTTTGTAGATGTCTATCTTTTAGAGAAAGATGTAAGTATTAAAGATATAAAATTGCAATATGATGAAGTTTCCGATGTTAGATATTTTTCTCTCGAAGAATTAATTCGTGCACACAATACTAAAGATACTAATTTTGTTAATCATTCGTTTTTTCCAGATATCGTGGAACAAATAAGCAATATCTATAAGATTTAATTGACTCTAGGCATAATTAAAAGTGATAATTTACCTTTCTAAATTATCACTTTTATCATTACTTTTATTATTTTGAATAATATCAATATCATTTTCATCAAGTATATCTTCATTATATAAATCATTTATGAAGTCATCATATTTATCATTAGAGAAGAATTTATTTTGTAAAAATTCTATAAACTTTTTCCACAATTCTCTAAAGTAATCAACTATTTTTTGTAATTCTGATACCTTATCTTCTAACTCATCAATAGTTTCATTCGCATCATTTAAGTCATATTCTAATTCTTCAATTCTATTATCACGAGTTTTTATTTTCTTTTTCAAATTTCTAACTTCGTTAGAGTGTTCTCTTAAATCATCTTCATATTTTTTTAAGACTATATTTATATCATTCGCATCTCTTAAATTAGAAGTAGTGTCGTTAGTTTGCTCTATGTGCTTTTTTATTTTGTTAACTTCTTCACTAGAAATAGTAAAATTATTTTTATTCATAATAGTTGGTTTTAGATTATTAATAATATCATTAATCTCATTAGATTTATTTTGTAATTCATCTATTTTACTATTTAATTCTTTAAGTTGTTTCTTGTATTTTTCTTGTTCTCGTTTAAACTTTTTATATTCATTCATATTCGCAACATTAATATCAACATTTCTGCCTTCTTCTTTTTCTTTAAGAGTATAGTTTAAATTGTAAATTCTATTGAAAGAGTTGATACAATATTCTCTCATTTTATCTTGAATATTTACTAAACTTATTTTATTAAATACATCAGATTTACCAACTTGTTTTTCCATACCATTTTTCATTCCATCTTTAAAAGGAACACCAACAATATGTAAGTGTGGACTAGATTCATCAAAATGTATTGTTGCATTTGCGATTCTGAAGTTAGGTACAACTTCTTCTAAATCTAATATTTGTTCTTTAAAAACTTCTTCCATTTTATGCTTAAATTTATCATCTTTATCAGTCCAAAAGTCCATATCTCCAAGTTCAATAATAATCTCACAAGCAAGATCTCTTTTGTTATCATTTGAAATATGATTAAAATAGTTTTCTATCTTTCTATCATTTCTAGTTTGCTTTTTGTTATATTTAATTCTTGCTCCTTCAAACAATTCTAAATACAAATTTTTAGTATCTACTACAACAGAAGAAGTTCCTTTAATCGTACATATTAATTCTTTGTCATTATCATATTTTCTTAAATTATGTTTATCAACTTTTGATAATTGTTGATGATTTTGAATTGCATTATTGTTAAATGAAGTAGTATTGGTATCATTCATTTTTGCTGTTCTTCTTGCTTTTTTTGATTTATTTTTATCATTACCTAAATGTAATGAATAAGATAATTCTTCCATATTTTTATATTCCCCCTTTATATTAGAGTTCTACTATTTATAGTAGGGTAATTTTGCTTTGTCAAAATCTCTAACCCCCTATATATTTTGACACAAGTATCAAAATATGGGGGCTAAGGTTTAGGCAACCTTAGAATCCACCTGTCTTATTTCGTAATAATGCTAAACTTCGTAAAGCATTAAAACTACACAAGACTTCTGATAAAATAACAAGCACTGCTTTTTATTTTATCTTTGAAAATCATTCGTACTTTTACAAACTTCGTAAGTAAAAGTTCTCACAATTTTATTTAAACAATCTATCGCTAATTTCATTTACTTCGTAAACAAAACTTACCACGATTGTTATAACTTTTTTAGAAAAAAGTTATCAAAAAATCTTTCTTTGATTGATAACTTCAAAACGAAAAATGTTATTTTTGTTTTAAAGTTTTTCCATTATTGCTCTTACTTTTGTTAGTCAAGAATCAAGACAAGCAACTATCGTTGTTCTTGACTAACATTATCATTTTTCTTTTCTTCTTTATCAAATATAAATGTTCTACAATTTGTTTTCTCTGGTATAGTAGTAAATAAATCTTCTTTGTTATCTATCAAACTTTTTTCATCATTACCTATATAAATAACCCCTAGTTGAAGTTTATCTAGTTTGTCCATTTTTTTATAATCTTCTATTGGAAATATTCTTACTATATTTCTATTTTCATAATCATTAAAGAACATAACTTTATCATCATAATAGTAGGTTGCTTCAAAATAACCTACATTGTAATATTGTCTTAAAGTAAATACTATCTCACTAACTTTTTCTATTGGTAGGTATTCACTAAATCTTAATTTTGTAACAATATTACCTAGAATTGCATAATCAGTTTTTGCAAGAAATCCTGCATCATATAATTCATTACATGGTTTGCACATACTTTCTCTAAAATAAACTTCGCCAAGTCTTACTTTATTATTTGAGTAATATTCTAGTTCAACATAATCAACATATCTCATAATTAAATCTGCTTTTTCTGATCGTGTGTAGTCTTTCCACATATAAGTCTTTTCTTCGTATTCTTCTGGGTAAACAATTTTGTCAATATAATCTAAATCTCTTTTAATTAAAATATCTTCTGGTGTAAATTTTAATTCATTACATAAATCACATTCTTTGATTTTTTCTTCTATATTTTTAATTGTACTTTCAACAATTTCTTTTTCATTATCATATTCTTCAATAGTAAATGAGCCATTAATATATGCTTTTCTAATTCTCTCATACTTCCCATTTTGTTCATTTAATTCTTTAACTAATTTGTCTTTTGGATTATTTAATTTTGTTTTTATCATAGGTAGTAAAGTTTGATTTACTACTGAATCATATTCTTGAATTTCATTAATAAAATTATCAAATTCTTTTTCTATATCAGTTTCTTTAATTGAGATTTTACAATCATGACATTGATAGTAATAGTAGA
>JAAWNF010000075.1 GCA_022798795.1 Bacilli bacterium | reverse complement strand
TTACAAAAAAGTTCAAAAATCCAGGTCCAGCTATTTCTATTTTCTCAATCTGTTCACTAAAAATATTTTCTTTAATAAATTCTGCTATTTCTCTAGGATTTTT
Organism: Bacilli bacterium; assembly: GCA_022798795.1. Lineage (GTDB taxonomy): Bacteria > Bacillota_I > Bacilli_A > RF39 > UBA660 > MGBC102946. Next base: position 4,752 of record JAAWNF010000075.1, on the reverse strand, counting down.
ATGATATTCCTTTGTAAGTTGCATTGCAATATTACTGGAATAATCCCCATTTGAATTTTCTTTTGGAATTTCAATCATAATCTCTTTTGATTCTTTTATAATTCCTTGCTTTTTTAACGCCTCACTAATAATTTGCTGTAACAATTTTTTCATTCTTCCACCTCATACTGTAAACAAAAATCATAATCCCCCATGATTTCTTCTTTTACTCTAGTTCTATAACAAATATGAAATCCATACTTGTTATTTTCTAATAACGACGTATCCGTCTCAATTTCTAATGGTTCTAATCCCATCATTTCTAAATGCGATTTTTTAGTTTTACCCTCCATAAAATTTAATGTAACTAAATTTTCTTTACTTCGTCGAATCATTTTTATTGTATTAGAATTTCTGTATATGGTGACGATTTTATCCTCTTCTTTATATGCAAGTTTCTCATCGTTTAAAAATCCCTCATAAGTTTTTTTAATTTGCTCATTATTCAATCTATTCACTAATGTAACAAATACCTTTATTTTCGGCATAAAAAACCCATCCTTTTTTAACTGAAAGTAATTATAACATACATTCTAAAAAAATGCATTAAAAAGTAAAAATTTTTTTCGTTTTCACAAAATTTTAAACGATACTGTTATATTTTGGAAACATTTGTTTAATACTAAAAACAGAATGGAGAGATTTTATGAAAAAATGGATTCGATTTTTCCTAATATGTGGTTTACTATTATTTTTATGTTATGTGGGAATTTATGCTTATGCTCGCTTCACTCCAAAGCTGCCAATTGATTCTGCTAACTCTTATTATTTATATGATAAAGAAAATAATTTAGTATCAAATGGCAATAGCAAAGAATGGGTTAGTTTAAACGAAATCTCTCCTTATTTAATTAATGCAACCATCTCTATTGAAGATAAAAATTTTTATAAACATCAAGGTTTTGATTTTCTTAGAATTGCTAAAGCAATGTATATCAATTTGAAAAGTGGAAAAACATTACAAGGTGCCTCTACGATTACACAACAATATGCAAAAAACCTATTTTTAGATTTTGGAAAAACTTGGAACAGAAAAATTGATGAAGCGTGGCTCACAATTAGGTTAGAATCTCATTATAGTAAAGACCAAATTTTAGAAGGATATTTAAATACAATCAATTATGGAGGAATTTTTGGAATTGAAAACGCTTCTAAATATTATTTTAATAAAAGTGCAAAAGATTTAACACTCGCGGAATCAACTATCTTAGCAGGAATCCCAAAATGGCCTTCTGTATATTCCCCTTTAGTTAATGAAGAAGCGTCTAAAAAAAGACAAAAATTGATTCTAAATTCCATGGTAAAAAATAAATATATTACAGAGCAAGAGTCAGAAGAGGCATTTAAAGTGAATCTAACGTACAATGGGACAAAATCACAACATAATCTTTCAACACTTACCTATTATCAAGATGCAGTAATTGAAGAACTAAAATCTATTCATACAATACCTAGTTCATTTTTAAAAACAGGCGGTCTTAGAATTTATACAAATTTAGACTTAAATGCTCAAACAATTATGGAAAACAATATCAAAAAATATATGACTGATACTGAATTACAAATTTCTTCTGTCATGATTGAACCCGAAAGTGGAAAAGTCATTGCACTTGCTGGAGGAACAGATTATTCAAAAAGCCAATTCAATAGAGCAATTTCCTCAAAAAGACAAGTTGGCTCTACAATGAAACCATTCTTATATTATTCTGCTTTAGAAAATGGTTTTACACCATCTACTACTTTTACAAGCGAAAAAACAACTTTTACATTTGCAGAAAACAAAACATATAGTCCAAAAAACTATGCAGACAATTATCCTAATAAACCAATAAGTATGGCAGCAGCACTTTCTTATTCTGATAATATTTATGCCGTTAAAACTCACCTTTTTTTAGGAGAAGATACATTAGTTGAAACAGCAAAAAGGGTCGGTATCTCTTCTTCTTTAGGTGCGATTCCATCTCTCGCATTAGGAAGTGAAGAAATTGGTATTATGGAAATGATGGAAGGCTATATGACTTTTGCCAATGAAGGCTATAAAATAAAGCCATATTTTATTCGAAAAGTAGAAGACGCAAATGGAAATGTTCTATATGAAAAAAAAGAGGAAAAAGAAAATGTTTTAAATAAAAGCATTGTCTATGTATTAAATGAAATGCTTACAAATACTTATGCCAAAGAATTTATCGACTATAACTATCCAACTTGTATTAATATAGCTCCCAGAATTAGTAAAAAATATGCTATAAAAACAGGAACAACGGAAACAGACCATTGGATATTTGGATATAATAAAAAAGTATTAATGGGTATCTGGAATGGTTATGATGATAACCGTGTAAGTGATATGAATGATGGAATGGTTAATAAAAACATTTGGGTAGATACGGTAGAAGAATACCTTGGTGAAGAACAAGATTATTGGTATGAAATGCCAAAAAATGTGGTTGGTGCTTTTATAGAACCAATTAGTGGTACACTAGCTACAGAAGATACAGCAAAGAAAAAAATGTTATATTATATCAAAGGTACAGAGCCAAGTTATGAAGAAGGTACATTAGATGCTTCTATTCCAACAATAAAAGTAGAAGAATAATAATACAGTTCTTCTTTTTTTATTAATCTTTTTACTAACTAATAATATAAATAAAAAAAGATTTCAATTCATAAAATCTCTTTTTTGCTTTATTTTTTTTGTAACTTCTATTATTAACTGACTTTCATTTTCAGCAATAATAGGAATATGATTTAAAATAACAAAACTTTTATTTCTGCCAATTCCACATAAATTTTGACATCCTATTATTATTTTTGCTTCTGAATCAATCTCTTTCAGTTTTAAAAGTAACGTTTTAATATTTGTACCCTTACATTTATTACAAATACGAAATTCATTACTCATATTCTTTTCCTATTAAAATTTCTACCTCATCATTGTTGTTTAGTAAAAAGGCGTTTGCATCATCTGTATCAATATGCATTTCATAATAAGACGCATCTGCTGCTTTCACATGAACGCCTGTCATAATTCCTCCCTTTTCACCGTTAATTTTAATACCAACTTTTGAAATTCCTTCTAATCCAAACTCTTTTCTCTGCTCTGGAGTCATATGAATATGACGTGTTGCTAAAATACAACCTTCATCAATTTTTATTTTTCCACATGGTCCAATAATTGTGATTGGCTCACTTCCTTTTAAACAACCAGAATCTCTAACGGGGGGATTTAACCCCAATTTAATTGCATCTGTTTTAGATATTTCTACTTGTGTATATGGACGAATTGGTCCTAAAATTCTTACTCCATCTATTTTTGACTTTGAAGTTTCAATTGTCACTTTTTCTTCGCTCGCAAATTGACCAGGTTGATTAATTAAACGCAATACTTGAAGTTCATAATTTTTTCCAAATAAAGTTTCCAAATGCTCTTTTGTTAAATGAACATGCCTATTTGATATTCCTACTGTTACTTTCATAAATTTTTCCTCCTCATTATCCATTATAACACGCAAATATCAATTTCCATTATTTTTTCAAACAAAGATAATTTTAAACTTTCTACTTCCTACATAATATATCTTATATTACAATATTATTTTAAATGTTATAAATTTTAAGTTTTCAAACTCTATTTTAATAAGCATATATAAAAACAGCTTTTTATCAACATAGTTTTTTTTATTTTGAATACAATTTAAAAGAAAGGATTGATTTTATGAACCAAAATTATTTAGGAAACAATAATTTTCCAGGAGCACCTTTATATGCGGGAAACATTCCTACTCCCAATCAACAAACAGCATCCAATTATGCAAGCAGTTTGCCACTAGAACAATCATACATTGAAAATATACTACGTTTAAATAAAGGAAAAAAAGTTAGAGTTCACATGACATTTCCAGATTCGAATGAATTTAGAGATAGAGAATTTGTGGGAATCATTGAACAATCTGGAAGAGACCACATTCTATTAAGTGAACCATCTACAGGAAAATGGCAATTATTACTTATGATTTATGTTGACTTTATTTCTTTTGATGAACCAATTAATTATAGTCCAGAATTTATACCAGGCAATTGAATTTTAAAAAATAATTTGTTATAATGAGTACGGTGATAGTATGGATGTTGTAATAATTATTTTAACAATGTGTATCTTATTGTGCTTCTTTTTTATTTGGTATATTAACATATATAATCGTTTTCAAGAATACATTATTAGAATTAACGAAGCAGAAGCAAATATTGATTCTGTACTACGAAAACGTTTTGACTTGTTAAACAAATCCATTGGTATTATTAAAGCAAATACAAAAGAAAAAGGAGAGATTTTAACAATTATTGATGAATTACGCTCTAAAACACTTTCTAATTTTGAGTTAGATAGAGTTCTATATGATGCACTAAATGAATTCCATACTTATGCTTTAAAATATGATGAATTAAAAAGAAATGATGCTTTTACAAAAATTGAAATTGGATTAAATGAATCCGAAGCAGAAATAACAGCATTTAGAAAATATTACAATGATATTATTACAAATTATAACAAATTAGCCAAAGTCTTTCCTTCAGTTATAGTAGCAAAAATGTGTAAATACAAAGTAAAAACGTACTATGATGAAAAAAACATGGAAGATGATATTGTCAATGATTTTAAATTATAAACTGCAATTATGCAGTTTTTTATATAAAATTATATATAAAAAAACA
>JAAWNF010000074.1 GCA_022798795.1 Bacilli bacterium | reverse complement strand
TTATTATTACAAACATTTAAAAAAAATTACTCAGTAGGAACAATTATTCTTGGTTTAATTTTTTTCTTGATTGGATATTTGATTTCTAAAATTTTTGATATTCATTATAATTCTTAGAAATTATGTTATACTATAATTGGTGATATCTATGAAAGAAGAATTTGAAAGTTTGATTTTGTTTCATTCAAAAAAAGAAGATGGAAATATGGCAAAAAAATATGGAGAAACAGCAGATATAAATCGTCAGAAATTTATATCAAAAATTGGATTAAATATCAATCAATTTTTGTTTATGCAACCAGATAATAGTGATAAAATTGTTGAATTAAAAGAAGATGTGTTAAAAGAAAAAAATTTATATTATAAATTAATAGAAGCTGATGCAATTGTTTCTAGATATCCAAATGTATATATTTATTTAAATTTTGCAGATTGTTTGCCATTTACAATCTATGATAAAAAGTTGAAGATTTTTGCTTTTGCTCATTTAGGATGGAGAAGTACTTATCTAAATCTTCATCAAAAATTGTTTCAATTGTTTGTAGAACAATATCATTCTAGTATTCAAGATTTAAGTATTCATATTGGACCTTGTATAAAAAAGGAAAGTTATTTGTTGCCTAATCCAGGTCAAAAAGAAGATGATGCTTGGAAATTTTATGTTTCTTATGTGAAAGATGATTTGTATGCAATTGATTTAAGAGGATATGTTGTAGACTTTTTTAAAAAGAATGGATTTTATAATCATCAAATTTTTGTTTCAGATATTGATACAGGAAGCAATTTAGAATATTTTTCTCATTATCGCTCAACACATACTAATGAAAAAGAGGGAAGATTTTTTTATGGAGTAGGAATGCTTGAAAAAGAGTAATAAAACTCTTTTTTTTATATATAATTTATTGAGGTGTTGGAAATGGAGAAAAAACTTCCTAAAGTGTTTGCAAATAAGATAGAAAAAGAAATTCAAAACAATGATAGAGTGTATGTTGCTTCTAGAAATATAGAAGAGAAACCAAATAATGATATGAATTTTTATGGAATGAATGTGAATCAAAAAATAAAAGCAATTTTAAATTCTAAAAATTATGTTTATAAGGCTGAAGTTGAAATTACCACACATAATGGAACTATTACTAAAAAAGTGATTGGAAAAAATGGCAATCAATTAATTACCATGGATAATGAATTAATTCCAATTGATACAATTTTAGATATTCAGCTAAAAGCGCCTAGATAAAAATAATGAAGAAATGTAATAGTAAATAATTTTGTTAAAAAAAATAAAGAAATTTCTTTATTTTTTTCGGTAAATAAATCTGTAATCAATATCGATTTCAATATCTGTTCTATTTATAAGTTCTGGAACTGTTCCTTGTAATGTACGTTCAAAGTCTGTTTTATTAATATAAGAATCTAATTTTAAGAAAGATTTCATAGAATAAGAAATACGGTATCTGGAATAGGTTTTGGTTTGTTGCTCTCGATAAGAAGCGTTATTGTTATTTATCTTACTTTCAGCACTATATTTGGACCAGTTTCCGTATTCAAAAAGTTCGTCATCGCGAATTTTATAGCTCATGTTTGGAGATGACATAAAGCTAGAGTAAGAACGTCTTTTTCCATTGTACCATTTCCACATTTTGTCTTGATAGCGGTACATTTTTACATATTCTTTTTCCTTTTTATTGTATTTTTCACTCGGTTGTTCTGGAGTGTAGGCTCCACTATTCCAATATATTTTATCATTTCCTTCTAAATAATACCAACGATATCCATTTTTTGTAGAAATTGTTCGATAATCTTTTTTTTCTGGATAATCTAAAGACCAATCTGACCAAGCTGTTAACATTTGAGTATTGGTATCTTTATTTGCAAAACCTGCTGGTTGTTCTGAAGAAAGCCCACTATAGCTTCCTCCATTGTCTTTATAATATTTCCATTTTTTATCACGATAGCTATACCATATGGCATCGTCTTTTTCATATTCAATGATATTAGCTTCATTAGAAATTTTAGGAAGAACATTTTCTTTCAGTGGAAGTGCTACTTTATATTTTTCATCAACTTCTCCTACTTCTTCCTCTGGAATCCAATTGGACCAAGCAGAATGATAATAGGAAATTTCATAATAGTTATAATAAGGAATGACGTCAATAACATATCTGTTAGAGGGTTTTTTGTTGACTTCTTTAGACCATTTTTTATAGCGTTTATCTGTGGAACAATAATTACAATTTGTAATGTCATATGTTTTAATATACTCATCTTTATATTTGGTTATTTTGACAGTTCCACTACATATTTTTTCTTCTAACATTGGTTTTAGCGTTTCTTCTAAAAAAACATCATCAATATTTAAGGTGATAGATTCTCCTTCTACTGTAGGAAGCAAATCGTTATTTTCGGCATATGTAAGAGTTTGATTTAGAATCATATTTTCAATATTATTACATTTGTTTGACCTGGAAACATAATAGACAATTAGGCCAATTACAATCACGATAATTAAAAAAATAGCAACAATAATAAGGGTATGATTTTTTTTCTCGACATATTCAGTAGTACCATCATATGAGTTACCTTTAGGTTGAATTTTTAGTTTTCCTATTTTCATGTTATCACAACTTTCCTATTTAACTATAACATAGAAAAGTTTTTTGTTCAATATTTTAAAATAGAAAAAAAGAGAAGAACTCTCTTTTTATACGCATTCAACAGCTGTATCTTGTAAACAACGAATTACACAAAGACAATTTAAATCCATAGTGAAGAAAGAATTTGTTGCAACATATGGAACAGTAGCTGCTGTAGCAGGGTCAGTGTTAGGCGCTAAAACGCGGAATGTAGCACAATTGCCATCTAATTTTTCAACACGGAAAACACTAGAGCAATTAGTACCAACATCATTGCAATCTATATTTTCTTTTGTGGTAGGCATTCTCCATGGAGTTCCATTGCCACAACAAGTATATAGCATAACTGGTCTTGTGTTACAAACAAGTGAACTAGCACCACATCCTAAAAATCCTCTGTCACAAGTATCTAAGCAGTTTTCTGAACATTCAGCATTTTGCTGTAGAATATTGATAACAGTTAAGATTTCAGCAATGCAATTGCAGTTTTCTTCTTTTTTGTTATTGCACATTTATAATCCACCCTTTCATTTTTATTTCATTATAATTTATGTTTATTTTTAAAAAGCGTGTGAATAAATAGCCCGTATTTTTATGATTTTGTAAAAACGCTCTTGAAAAAAATTAAAAGTTTCAGTATAATATGTATGAGAATAAAAAGGAGGATGTTTTAGTATGCAAAAAATCCCTGCATTTAATCAAAATAATCAACCATTAGAGATTGAAATCATCCGTTATTTTAAAGTAAATGATAAAAAATATTTAATTTTTACCTTAGAAGAAAAAGATGAACAAGGATATATTAAAGTTTATGTTTCAAAAATTCTTGGCTTAAATGGAACTTTAGCGGCTTATGATATTATCGATGAGACAGAATGGGCAAATGTTAAAGATTTGGTAAAAAGAATTATTAAAATTAACCGTGAAGGTGGTTCTTTAGAAGTAGAAGATTTATCATTAGAGAGACTGAATAATATTAAAATCAATGGACAGCAAGTATTTAAATTAATTAGCAATTTAATTGAATTATTAGGAAGTAATATTGATGCAAAAAAGGATGAAGAGGAAATGATTCCACATGCTCCAAAAGAAGAACAAATTTCTAATGAAGCAACTAGTCTTGTTGGAACAGTTTCTCCAGAATTAGAGAAGAAAGAAGAAAAATCGGAAGAAGTAGAATTACCTAATACTAGTACTTCTTCAGAATATCAAAGACTTTATAAAGAATTATTTGACCGCTATCAATTACTGTTAGAAGAGAATTCAAAATTGAAAACAAAGCTTGATAGTTTAAAAGCAATTATAAATGGAGAATAGACTAACGTCTATTTTTTTCATTTTCTTTTGCTTTTTTTCATAAACTTTAGAGAGGTGGAGTATATGAAAAATGCAATTCAATATTATTATGGATTATATCCTGTAGATATCCACCAGACCCCAAGTGGATTTTATGAATTTCAAGTAAATGGGAATTGTTATGTGTTAGAACCATTTAACCGTTCTTTAGAAGAATTAGAAGAAATTTATAGAATTAGTAATCAATTAATTACAAATAGAATATATTGCCATCAAATTATTCAAAATGTAATGGGAAAAATATTAACAATCATTAATCAGACTCCATATGTTCTTTTGAAACTTTATATTACTTCCAAAGAACAAGTTACAATTTATGATATTTTATTTTTTTCGAATCTGGTTGTTGAAAATACAGAGAAAAGTATGATTACAAGAAATGAATGGAAAAAACTCTGGAGTAGGAAAAATGATTATTTAGAATATCAGGTAAATCAATTTGGAAAAAGTTTTCCAAAGATAAGAGAGAGCTTTAGTTATTTTATTGGCTTATCAGAAATTGGAATTGCATTATTAAATGAAACAAAAATAGAGGAACCTTTGGTGATTTCTCATAGAAGAACTTGTAGTACAGATACTATGTTTGACTTATATAACCCTCTTAATTTTATATTAGATTATAAAGAACGTGATATTATTGAATTTTGGAAAGTAGAAATTTTAGCGGATACATTTACTTTAGAGGCCTTTTCAGAGTTTTTAAATACATTAAGGTTGACAGATTCAGAATGGATGTTATTATTAGCGAGAGCTTTTTATCCGACTGTCTATTTTGATAGTTATGAAGATATTATTGAGAAACATAAGAAAGAGGAGCTATTAGAGCCTATTATAAAAAAGGTTTCACAGTATGAATTATTTTTAAAATTAATTTATGAAAA
>JAAWNF010000073.1 GCA_022798795.1 Bacilli bacterium | reverse complement strand
TCTTTTTTAGTAGACTTAAAAAAGATTTTTCAAAAAAAATCGAAAAAACGAAAGGATACCATTTAACTGGAAATCTGGAAATTGTTAATAATGAAGAAACATATCGTTACACTGTAGATGTTTCAAGTGGCAGCAACGAAAAATTTCGTGTAAGTTTAAAAAACAAAACAAATAATCATGAACAAATTATTTTAAGAAATAATGAAGGTGTATATGTTCTTACTCCTTCTCTTAACAAGAGTTTTAAATTCCAAAGTGAATGGCCATATAATAATTCACAAAGTTATTTATTACAAACATTATTACAAGATATAAAAAATGATAATAAAAAAACTTATAAGGAAACAAAAGATGGATATGAATTTACAACAGCAGTAACATACTCGAGTAATAAAGAATTGGTAAAACAAGTAATTCTTATGGATAAAAACTTAAATGTAAAAGAAGTAAAAGTACAAAATAAAGATGGAAAAACACAAATAAAAATGCAGTTTACTAAGATAGACATGAAGGCGAATTTTGAAGATAACTATTTTGATTTGAATGAAAATATGCAGACTGCAGTAATAGAGGAAACATCAAAACCTGTTTCCAAAATAGAAGACCTTATTTATCCAATGTACATCCCTGAAAATACCAAGTTAACGAGTCATGATACTATGAAAACGGAAAATGGAGAACGAGTTATTTTAACATTTAGTGGTGAAAAACCTTTCTTGATGGTTCAAGAAACATCTGGAAAAGCAACTGCAATGACAACCATACCAGTTTATGGAGATCCACTTTTTGTAGGAGATACGATTGGAGCAATGACAGACTCTAGTGTTACGTGGATGAGTGATGGGATTGAATATTATGTTGTATCAGACACTATGAATCAGGAAGAATTATTACATGTTGTAAATTCTGTGAGCGTGATGCCAATAGGAAAATAGAACATTTTGTTTCTATTTTTTCTCTTTTATGTTATAATTAAAGGCAGGTGATGAAAATGGCAAATGGAAAGAAAAAGCAAACATCAACAAGTAAGAATAAAACAACTAAGGCAAAGGAAAAACAAACAAAATTAAAAAATGAGAAAAAAGAAACCTTAAAGGTAGAGTCTAAAAAAGAAACTAATACTCCCAAGGCGAAAAAGAAAGGAACAAATCAAACTACTTTAAATAAAAAAATTGATAAAGTTAAAGTAGAAAATGAACATAATAATAAAGTACAAATAGATAAAGGAAAAGAATCTAAGGAAAAAATAAAAAAAGAAAAGGAAAATCATAAAGTAAAAAATGAAAAGATAGCATCTTCTATCGTTGCTAGTTCAGATGAGATGGGAAAACTAATAAAGATTATTTTAGTGTTAATCGTTATTGTGATAGCCTTTTATGGATTGACAATATTAATTACGAAATTTCAAAAAAATACCATACCTGATAGAAATCAAAATGATACACCAGCGGTTATTCAGTATGATGAAATTTTAATTGGTACAATGCTAAAACAAGCAAGAGAAGAATACTATGTTTTAATTCAAAAAGATGACGACCAGTATAGAACACTAACATCTTATTATTTACAAAGATATAGTTCTAATTCAAAAGCGCTAAAAGTTTATATGTCAAATATGAATAGTGTTTATAATCAATTTTATATTTCTGAAAACTCAAATATAAAGCCAAATAGCATTAATGAGTTTAGAGTTTCTAAAATAACCTTAGTAAAAGTAAAAAATCATGAAATTGTAGAGGCTTATGAAGGCATAGAAGAAATAGAAAAAGCGTTTAAAGAACTATTGAGTGAAAAGTAAAGATAACAATTTATTGAATGTATTGATAAGCTAATCAAAAGAAAGATTAGCTTTTTTGTAAATGAATGTGAAATAAGATTGAAAAAATGAGATTTTATGTACTAATATGAATAGAATATGGTACACTAATATTAGTATCGTGAATGTTAGGAGGAATATGTATGCCAAAAAGTGGTGAATCAAAAAAATCCGAAGTAGTTGAAAAAAAGCAAAAAACTTTAGAAAAGAATCAAAAAATAGATGTAGAAAAAAACAAAAAGTCTGAAAAAAAAGCGAAGCCAAAAGAAATAAAGAATGAAAAAAGTTCTAAAGCAGAACCACCAAAAGAAGTACAAAAAGAAAATGGTAATATAAATAAAGAAAGTAAAGAAAAGAAAAAAGTTGAAAAAATAGCAAATGAAAAAAAGAAAATGCTAGAATCTGATTCAAAAGAAAAAAGTGTAAAATCAATAGAAAAAAAGACAAAAAAAGCATTGAAAAAAGACAAAAAAAGATTGCCTTAAAAAAAGAATTTCAAACGTTAGAAGTAGTAGTTTTGGTTTTTTTAACCTGCTTCATTAGTTTGATTGTAGGTGGCTTAATTGGAATAAAATTCAAAGAAAAAAATACTGTAATTGGTGATATTGAAATTGCGGGAGAAGAGATTCAGGACTTTCTAAAAGACTACAATTATTTAATTGAAAATTATTATGGCGATATTGATAAAAAAGAATTGTTGAATACAGCATTTAAAAGTATGGTTGATTCTTTAGGCGATTCTTATAGTGGCGCACTTGATGAGAGTACATCAAATAATTTTGATATTGAATTAAAAGGAGATTATGAAGGATTAGGGATAGAAATTATTAATGATAGTGAAAAAAATATTCTAATTTATGGTATTATTCCAAACTCTCCTGCTAGCAAAGCTGATATCAAAATAGGAGATAAACTACTAATGGTAAATGGTACAGACTTAAGTGGTATGAGTACGACAGATTTTATTAAAAATGTAGTGAAAGGAAGCGGAGCAACAGAATTTGTCATTGCATTAGAAAGAGACGGAATAAAAAAAGAGATTACACTCAAAAAAGAAGCAATAACATTAGAATCAGTATCTTCAACAACATATTATGAAAATGGGAAGAGAATTGCCTATATTAAAGTGAGTATTTTTGCAGAGAATACTTATAGTCAATTTAAAAATACATTATCAAAATTAGAGTCTGAGGGATTTGAATCGTTGATTATTGATTTGCGTGATAATAGTGGTGGACATTTATCAACAGTTAAGAATATGATTAGCTTATTTTTAGATTCTTCTCATGTTATTTATCAAACAGAAGATAAAAAAGGAAAAGAAAAAGTGTACTCTTCTGGAAAAATAACCAAAAATTATCCAATTGTAATTGTTGGAAACTCGATGAGTGCATCAGCTTCAGAAGTAATGATTGGTGCTTTAACAGAAGAATATGGAGCAATATTAATAGGAAACCAAAGTTTCGGAAAAGGAACAGTACAAGAACTTCATTCTTTAACAAATGGAGATGAATATAAGTTTACAACAAAGAAGTGGCTAACGCCAAAAGGAAATTGGGTTCACAATAATGGAATTAAACCAAATGTAGAAGTTACCTTGTCAAAAGATTATTATGAAAATCCAATTCAAGAAAATGATAATCAATTGAGAACAGCGATTAATTATTTAGCTGGAGTGCAATATAAATAATTATAATTTATAATTGAAGATGAAAAGAAAGAAGATTATTTCTTTCTTTTTTTTAAAAAGCACGCTATAATGGAATTAGGACGTGATAAAATGAAGCAGTTTCGAATAGGAGAAAACTATCAAATACAATGTTATAAACATAATGGAAGAATTCATCGAGCTTGGAATGAAGCTGTTTTGTTAGATATACAAAAAGACTATTTGGTATTTGGAAATGAAAAAACTCAGGTGACAGAAGCAGAAGGTAGTGTATGGAAAACAAAAGAACCGGCTATTATGTACTTTTTTAAAGACTGTTGGTTTAATATTATTGCACAATTAAAAAAGGATGGAATTTATTACTACTGTAATATAGCTACTCCATATATAATAGAAGATGGAACAATAAAATATATAGATTATGATTTAGATTTAAGAATTTTTCCAACAGGAGAATATAAAATTTTGGATAAATTGGAATATAAATATCATAAAAAAATTATGCATTATTCAGAAGACTTGGATTTTGTGGTGAATTGTGCAATGAGCGAATTAATAAGTCTATATAATAATAAAACTGATATGTTTAATCAAGTAAGAAACAAAAAATATTATGATAAATATAGAAAGTTAAAAAATGACGAATAATTCGTCATTTTTAATAAATAGTAACATATAATAACAATGTAATCGAAGTCAAAAATAATTGACAAAGAGAGAGGAAGCTGATATATTAAATGTGCTTTTGAAGAAAGTGAATACAAAAAAGAGACAAGAAAACTAAAAAAACAAAAAAAGTAGAAAAAAGTATTGACTAAAGGGAAAGCATTTGATATATTAGTAGTGCTTCTTGCAAAAAGAAGCAGAATGATCTTTGAAAACTGAGCAAAATGTCAATTCAAATTAGTTAGGACAAACAAAAACAAAATTCAAATAAAAAAATATTTTTTTTTGGAGAGTTTGATCCTGGCTCAGGATGAACGCTGGCGGCATGCCTAAGACATGCAAGTCGAACGAAGTGGTCCAATGAAGATGGAGTGCTTGCACAAAATTGGAATTGGGTTGCTACTTAGTGGCAGACGGGTGAGTAACACGTGGGTAACCTACCTTAGAGACTGGGATAACGATTAGAAATGGTCGCTAATACCGGATGATACGTAATTAGATAACTAGATACGTTAAAAGGAGCATTTGCTTCACTTTAAGATGGGCTTGCGTTGTATTAGCTAGTTGGTGGGGTAATGGCCTACCAAGGCAACGATGCATATCCGAGCTGAGAGGCTGATCGGACACACTGGGACTGAGACACGGCCCAGACTCCTACGGGAGACAGCAGTTAGGAATATTCGTCAATGGGGGAAACCCTGAACGAGCAATGCCGCGTGAGTG
>JAAWNF010000072.1 GCA_022798795.1 Bacilli bacterium | reverse complement strand
ATCACTACATAACAAAAGAGAACTAATTTTTTAGTTCTCTTGAAAAGTTCATTTATCATCAGTTTTTGGTTTTACCAATACTATTTGACATTGAACCTTTAATGGCAGAAATTTATCTGTTTGATAAGGGAAGTTTGAAAAGAATTGTAAGTAGATTAGTTAAAAACTATTTTTGATACATTTTTAATATTTTTTGAGTTGCTATTATTGTTTCATTATCTTTTAAAGATGTATTGGTTTTTTGTAATAATTGTTCTACTGTAATTTTATGTGCTATTGCACTTTGAATTATTTGTTTTGTGGCATTAGGATTTTCTTTGTATTGTTCAAATAATCTTAACGCATAAATAGTACAAATAATATAGGAATAACTGTTATGAATGGAGTATTCAATAGGAATTAAATTTTTTGCTCCTGCAATTCTAAGAGCAATTCCACTTGAATATTCTTCAAAATGGCTATGTAATGTTTTTATCCGAATATCTAGATAGTGCTGTAACAATTTAGAATCTTTTAGAGTGTCCTGAAAACGTATTGTAGCAATTAGTTCCATTAAAATCGGAAGAAGTTCGTTATAATGAATGTGAAATCCTTTTTGTGGTGCTGGATGATTAAATAAAATGTGTGTATTTTCGTGGACTAAAGATAAAGCACTATAGGATAAATCAGTTCTAAATAGAATAATTTTTCCAGCTCGAATTGTTCTTTGGTTTCCATCATAATGAAATTCAGTAGCAGCATCAAACAATGGTAGTGCTGCTTTTTCGATTGGGATTGTTTTTAAAGCTTCAGCGGTTCCTGTTCCTAAAAATTCTTCAGTAAAAGCAATTGCCTCTTTTTTATTGGTTTCTAAATTTGATTTGGAGAAATCTCTTGAATAGGGCAAAGAAGCAGATGTTTTTAAAGTTTCTTGTTTTATCTTTTCAAAGTTTTTTGCTCCTTGTTGGTCAAACATATCAATGTGCTTGAAAGAAAAGTGAAAAGCTTGCGCTTCATTAAAAAAAGAAGTTCCATTCATCAAAGCATTATTATATTGGTTTAACATTTCAGTCATAAAAATCCCCCTTTGATGATGCTTATAATAACACATTTTATATTAAAATACAAATTTGACAAGGAATAAAATTGATGTTATTGTATTTCTCATTCAAAGAAGGGGATAATATGTTAAAAAGATATGAAGAAGCTTTGGCAACATTTGGAATTACATCTGGCTTTGTAGAAGATCAAGTAGAAGCGATTTACCAGCATTTAAGTGCACAATATAATCCAGAAATATTTAAGTTTTTAAGTCCAGAATATTGTGATATGAGTGATAAAAAACATCAATTAACTATGGCATACTTTTTATTGTGCGAACCATTTTCTCATTATATTGTAACTCAAAATTCTATTATGATAAAAAAAGAACAAATGATTGAAGAAATATCAAGAATGATTCATGACTATAGAAAAAGAAATCATGAAGTAGATAAAAATTTTATTGTTGAATTGGTAGAACTTTTAGTATCTTTTAAAGGATTACATCAATATGTAAAAGATGTTGAATTCCGCCGTTATTCAAAGAGTTCTATGGCTGGGTATGCTCAAAGTGGGACATTAACTGTATTTGAGCAGGAATTAAAGAATATCGTTATACCAGAGATGTTAGAATTAGAGGAAGCACGTGACTATCTATATTATCAAACTACTTATATTGTTGGCCATGAAATAGAACATGCAGCTCAGCAAAAACAAGGAAAAGAAAGTAGTAAAGATGTTTACTCATTTCTTTGGAGAGGGTGTACTGATTTTATTCAAAAAGATGAAGCATCTTTTTCTCGTATTGCGGCATTACCCACTCCTATATTCGAAATTGCCAATGCACTATTGGAATTTTCAACAAAAAAGCAACATAAAAAATATCAGAAAAATTGGTCTTATTGTCCAATAGAAAGAGCAGCAGAAATTCATGAAAATAATTTGGCACTTACTTTGATAGAGCAAGCTCAAAATAGGAAGTTTCTATATAATTTGGAAAACCTTTTTTGTAACAACATAATGGCATATTTGTTCTATGGATATGACAAGCCGTTGGGACCAACAGATTTTTATTTGTCTCGCTTTAAACAATATGGTGATTGTTTACAACTAATGGAGTTAGCTAAGTCTTTAACATTAGAAAAACGATTATTACTAGGATTGCAAGTCTCAAATGAAGAATTAGAAAGTGCTAAAATAAATAAAGAAAAAATATTATCTGGTGTCAGAAAACTTTGTTAGAGCAGATTTGCATGTTCTTTTTTTTATTTTAATTATATAGACTTTATTTTTAAAAATATGTTACAATGAATGAGGTGATTTTATGCTTTATACCTCTATTGATAATAAAAAAATAAAAGATTTAAAAAAATTAAATACGAAAAAGTATCGTGATAAAACGGGTTTATTTTTAGTAGAGGGGAGGCATCTCGTATTAGAAGCATATAAAACAGGTCATTTGAAAGAATTATTGTTAGAAAAAGATGAACTTTTTCCGTTATCAGTTCCAACTAATTATTTGAGTAATAATGTAATTCACTATATTACAGAAGTAGAAAGTCCTGGAACTATTTTTGGAGTTTGTGAAAAACCTATCTTTGAAGAAAGTTATGGAAAAAGAATTGTGATATTAGATGGCATTCAAGACCCTGGAAATTTAGGAACAATTATTAGAAGTGCAGTAGCATTCCATGTAGATATGATTATATTAAGTCCTAGTACAGTGGATGCTTATAATTCTAAAGTAATACGTTCTAGTCAAGGAATGATTTTTCATATTCCTGTTGTCGTAAAAGATTTATATGAGATTATTCCTAAATTACAACAACAGCACTATACAATATTTGGTACTAAGGTAACTTATGGAAAAAATATAAAAGAGCTTGAAAATCATGAAAAATTTGCTATAATAATGGGAAATGAAGGACAGGGCGTAGAAGAATCTATTTTAGATTTATGTGATGAATATTTATATATAGAAATGAATGAACGTTGTGAAAGTTTAAATGTTGGTGTTGCAACGAGTATTATTTTATATGAATTAGATAAGTAGGTGGAATTGTGGAGTATATATATATTGGAGAGATTGTAAATACGCATGGATTAAAAGGAGAAATTCGACTACTTTCTGATTTTGAATATAAAAAGGAAGCTTTTAAAATTGGTAAAAAAATTTATATTGGAAAAAATAAGGAGCTTGTCACGATAAAAACGTATCGAGTGCATAAAGAGTATGATATGTTTACATTTGACGGAATAGAAGATATTAATGATGTAATTATTTACAAAGGTGAAAAAGCATACATGAAGCGAGAAGATATTTCAATTACAGGATACTTTAAGGAAGATGTGATTGGTTTAATCGCCTATAATAAAAATATTCCTATTGGCGAAGTAACTTTTATTATGAAAAGTAAGGCTCATGATATTTTAGTAATTACGGATAAAAATAAAAAACATTTGGTTCCATACATTAAAGAATTTGTAGAGAGCATTGATTTGGTTCATAAAAAAATTTATATTAATGTAGTAGAAGGATTGCTTAATGAAAATTGATATTTTAACTCTTTTTCCTTCTATGTTTGATGGCTTTTTGAACGAATCTATTATAAAACGAGCAATTGCTTCTGGAAAAGTAATAATTGAAGTTCATGATATTCGTGATTTTACTTTAGATAAACATAAAAAAGTAGATGATTATGGATTTGGTGGAGGAAAAGGTATGGTATTGATGCCACAGCCTGTGTTTGATGCGGTAGCACATTATAAAAGAGAAAAGTCTAAAGTGATTTTGGTTACTCCTCAAGGAAAGACTTGGAATCAAAAAATGGCTTATGAGTTTTCTAAAATGGACCATTTGATATTTATTTGTGGACATTATGAAGGATTTGATGAACGTATTCGAACTTTGGCGGATTATGAGATTAGTATTGGAGATTATGTTCTAACAGGTGGGGAACTCCCAAGTATGGTTATGACAGACAGTATTGTTCGATTGTTAGATGGTGTCATTCAAGAAGAATCTCATATAGTAGACTCTTTTCATAATAATTTATTAGATTATCCAGTTTATACGAAACCAGTAGATTTTAGAGGAATGAAAGTTCCAGATGTATTACTTTCTGGGCATCATGCAAATATTGAAAAGTGGCGATATGAAGAGCAATTGAAAAGAACAAAAATACGAAGACCAGATTTATTAGAAAGAGATGATTAAAATGATAAAACATTATTCTATTATAAAAGGACATTTTGATAATCAATCAATGAGTGTTGATTGTAAAAAGTTAAATGGGTATCGTTTGGTTCCTAAAAATAATGTAGAGTATGATGGAATTATGGTAAATCAATTAGTTATCATTAATCAGACTTTTATAGAAAAAGTGTTAAAAAAGAAAATTAAAAGAAAGCTAGATTTATATTTAAACTTGATTATACAGACATTAAGTGAAGACAGTTCATCAGATACAGGAGTCAGTCTTAGGAATGCCTTGAATGATTTATCTCGTTATAAAGATATTGTTGAGTTTAAGTATCAAAAATATCTAGATGAAAAATATGTAGCTCTTCTTCTTCAAAAAATCGCTTTGTTAGAACATGAGTTAAAACAAAAGTTGATTTATATGATGGATAAACCAGTAATGGGGGAAGAAGAAAAAAGTGTTGGTAGAAGAAGATAGTAAGTATATATTGAAAGTGAAATGATACGAAAGATATATAACATTTGCTATTAAAAAAAGATAAAGCATTAATGATTATAAATGTTTATTGGTAGTGATGAAAAAGGAATATAAGAGAGATTTAAAGAAGAAAGCAAATAAAACAATAATATTATTTTATAATTGTTTAGTTGTCAATGATGTGACACTTAAATAAGTCGCAAAGAATATTAATT
>JAAWNF010000071.1 GCA_022798795.1 Bacilli bacterium | reverse complement strand
AAAATTGTTGTTTATCCTCCGATAGAACCAAAATTTCCGTATCAAAATTATTTTCTTTATAAGTAGAAGTTGGCAAAATAATATTTAAAATACTATTTGGCAAATCTGACATTTTTTTTAATTGGTCATTTTTTTCCATTGTAGGAAGCTCTTTTAAAACTTTTTGAAATAATTCCTTATCTTCTATAGAGATATCATCAGATATCATAACTTTTTGAATTGTTTCTGAACTCATATCAAAAGACAAAATTTTTGTTATTATTTTATTTAATTTTTCTTCACTCATATTAGACATTACTTTTTCAGTAACAATTTCCATATTATTTTTATTTATAACAAGTCCTTCTGATATTTTATTAACTAAATTAGAAAGATGGTCAGGAGCCAAAATAGAAAGTATTGCTCCTAAAGCTGCTAAAATAAGAGAGGCTGAAATTAAAATTTGAAATCCTTTCAATTCTTTTAATAAACGCACTACTGCACTTTTAAAATTTTTAGCTTTTTCTCCATTCATATTTGGACCCATTGGTCCTTTGCGAGGCGTCTTATTCTTTTCATTATGCATGATTTAATTCCTCCTCTCCAAGCTGTGAAGAAGCAATTTGTTTATATACTTCACACGTTTTTAATAATTCTTTATGTGAACCCATTCCTACACATTTACCGTTATCTAAAACGATTATTTTATCTGCATTCATTATTGTTCCAATTCTTTGAGCAACAATTAAACTTGTTGCATTTTTTGTATATTTTTTTAGTTCACGCCTTAATACTGCATCTGTTTTATAATCAAGTGCTGAAAAAGAATCATCAAAAATATATATTTCTGGGTCTCTAGCAATCGCTCTAGCAATTGCCAATCTCTGTTTTTGTCCTCCTGAGACATTTGTTCCACCTTGAGCAATATGAGTATCATATCCATGATCCATTTTTTCTACAAACTCAGCTGCTTGAGCAACTTTGATAGCTTGCTTTACTTTCTCTTCTGTTATTTCCAAGCTTCCATTTTCTCCATAAGAGACATTTGAATGAACAGTCCCATTAAACATGACCGCTTTTTGTGGAACATAACCTAGTTTGTTATGTAAAGCCTCCTGCTTATATTCTTTAACGTTAATTCCATCAACTAAAACTTCGCCATCTGTTGCATCATAAAATCTAGGAACTAAATTAATCAAAGTAGACTTTCCACTTCCTGTGGAACCAATAAATGCCACAGTTTCTCCTTGCTCTGCTTTAAAAGAAATATTTTTCAAAAGATATTCTTCTGCATCTGGATATTTGAAAGAAACATTTTTAAATTCTACAGTTCCAGTCTCTTTCGTATTTCCATCAAAATTTCCATCTTTAATACTAATATCGGTATCTAGCACTTCATTGATACGTTTTGCTGATACTTGAGCTCTTGGAAGCATCATAAATATCATAGCCAACATTAAAAATGACATAATTACTTGCATAGCATAAGAAGAAAATACTACCATATCACCAAATAAAGTTAATTTGTTTGCCATCAAACTGTCTTTAATCAAATATGCACCTACAAAATAAATAGATAGTGTCAACCCATACATTACCATATACATAATGGGACTCATAATGGCAAATGCCTTTTGGTTAAATAATTGCTGACCTGTAAGTTTTTGATTCACATCTTGAAATTTCGCTTCTTGATATTTTTCTGCATTAAAAGCCCTCACTACACGAATACCAGTTAAGTTTTCTCTTATAACCCCATTCAATTTATCAGTCAATTTTTGAACTATCTTAAACCTAGGCATTACAATTACTACCAAACAAGCAATCACTCCAAGAAGAATAGCAACTGCCACTGCTGTAATTGTACTCCATTGCCAACTTTTATTTAGAATTTTAGTAATCGCCCATATTGCTGTAATAGGAGCTTTTATCATTAATTGTAACCCCATTCCTACTAGCATTTCCACTTGCGTAATATCATTTGTGGTTCTTGTAATTAAACTGCTTGTAGAAAATTGTTTTACTTCATGAATCGCTAAATTTTCTACTTTATCAAATAACATCTTCCTTGTTCTTTTTGAAAAAGAAGCAGAGATATTAGCGATTAAG
The DNA here is from genome assembly GCA_022798795.1 of Bacilli bacterium. Taxonomy (GTDB): domain Bacteria; phylum Bacillota_I; class Bacilli_A; order RF39; family UBA660; genus MGBC102946. The sequence continues at coordinate 2,881 of JAAWNF010000071.1, read as the reverse complement.
TACCCAACTAAAACTGCAGTTACAAGGCTTCCAAATGCACATAATAACATATAACCGCCGTTCACTAAAATGTCACTCATCTTGCTCCCTTCGTTTTGTACTAATATAGTAATTTCTGACATATAATCTGGCATTTTCAATTCTAACCAAACTTGTGCAAATATTAATCCAAAAGAAAGAAAAGCGATTATCCATTCTCTTTTTGTTATATTCTTTAATAATTTTATCATTTTCATGTCCTTTCTCATTTTTTAATTTTAATGGTTCCCTAACTTACTCAACATCCAAATTATGTTGCATTTTATCCAGCACTTTATAAAAAATTTCTAACTCATCTTTCTCTATACCAGTAATTACTTTTTGTTCTAATTTTTCCAAATATCGAGTTGCACTTTTATACAAATCTTTTGCTTCATTTGTTAAAATAATTTTTTTCATTCTTGCATCATTTGGTATATCAGTTCTCTTTATTAAATTTTTCTTTTCTAAAGTTTGTAGCACTCCAGATATTGTCGAACGTCTTAACTGAAATATCGCCTCTAAATCTTTTTGATAAATGTCTTGCTCTTCATTTTGAATTAAATAACCAATAATTTCAGACTGTATCAAAGAAGGAGGCGAAGTAATATCAAATTTTTTCATATCAATACAGATATTTCTAACTACTCTATTTTGAAATTGCTTAATTTGAAATAATATATATCGTCTCATTCTTTTCCTCCAACTTGTTAGGCAACTTACAACATTATATGTTTTTGCCCATTTCTTGTCAATCAATTTTTTTAATTTTTCACATTCTCCCATAATGTTCAAAAATTCAATTCCTACTACTCTTTTAATTCATTTTATTATATAATAATACTAGGTGATTTTATGAATAACGAATTAATACAATATATTGAAGAATTTATTTTTCCAAGCTATCAAAAAAATGAAGAAGGACATAATCTAGAACACATTAAATATGTCATCACTAGAAGTTTAAAATTTGCTAAAACAGTACCTAATATCAATTTAGATATGGTTTTTACGATTGCTTCATTTCATGATATTGGACATTATATTGATGCAAATAACCATGAAAAAGTATCAGCAGAAATGCTAAAGGCGGATAAGCAACTAAAAAAATTTTTTACAGAAGAACAAATTCAAATCATGGCAGATGCGATAGTTGACCATCGTGCCAGTTTAGAATATGAGCCAAGAAGTATTTATGGAAAAATTATTTCTTCTGCTGATAGAAATACAACATTAGAGTCCCCTTTTAAAAGAACTTACACATATCGTTTGAAACATTCTCCAAACTTAACAATAGAGCAATTAATTGAAGAATCAAGACAACATATCATTAATAAATTTGGAAATTCAGGATATGCCAGAGAAAAGATGTATTTTGATGACCCAGAATATCAACAATATTTAAAAGACATTACAGCTATAGCAAGTAATAAAGATGAATTTGCAAAACTGTTTATAAAAATCAATCAAATAAAAAAATAGAAACTTTAAAAGTATAATATAAAAGTGAAAAAAAGAAAAATAATTTTAATAGTTAAACAACAAGAATTATTAGATTTTATTTCTTATTTTATATCAGGAAGGAAAAAACATTTATGACACTTGCCAATCTCAACAAAAAATATGATAAACTTCAAAAAATATATGGTGCAAAAGAATTAAATTCTATTTATAATGGTGGTTGCGAGGAAAACCCTAATATTTGTTTTGTATTTATGAATCCAACAGGGAGAAATATTGCTTCTTTTAAAAATTGGAAAGGAATAAAGTCTCCATGGATTGGAACTAAAAACATATGGGATTTATTTGACGCTCTTAATTTAATAAAACCCAGTATTTACAAAAAAATAAAATCAATAAAAGGTAGTGAATGGACAGAAGAATTTGCCCTTGAAGTTTATGAAGATGTAAAAAATCATAAACTTTTTATCACCAATCTTGGAAAATGTACACAAATAGATGCCAGACCTTTACCAGATTTTATTTACAAAGAATATCTATCATTACTAAAAAAAGAAATTGAAATCATTAAGCCAAAAGTAATTATCCTATTTGGAAATCAGGTTAGTTCAATTGTACTTGAACAAAAAATTTCTGTTTCACAGTCCAGAAAACAATGCTTTATAAAAAAAATAGGAAAAACTTCCTACAAATTTTATTCTGTATACTATCCAGTAGGAAATGGAAGGTTTAATATTGATAAATCAATTGAAGATATCAAATGGATTATTGATAAAGAAATAGACCAAAAAGAAGCAGTTTAATTTATAATAAAAAACTCCTCACAAAGACAAATTTCATTCTTCTTTATAAAAAATTTAGAACCACATAATTTCTAACACCTATATTTTAAAAACCATTACAACATTATGTAATATCAATCTATAAATTTCTTCAATATCACAAATTGTGATGTTTTTTCTTTTTGTTGTTTCAAAAAATATATTTCAACAATCATTAGTGTTTATTGCCTATAAAAATTATACTTTAAAATTAAATAATTGATTTTAAAATATGATAATTACATCCCCTATCTTTAATAATCATAAGTATATGAACACCTCTACTTTTATAAATTCTTTAAAGTCATTTCATAATGCTTAAAGCAATTCAGATTTTTACCAAAAAGTAAACAGACAATAAACATGTTTTTGATTTATATACTTTTAAATAAAGGAATTTCTAAAGGTTCTATGGCTATTTTCATTTTTAAATCCTCCTTTCAAACATGAAAAAATCCCATATCAACAGGTAATATAGGATATTTTTATAATATAAAACTCACACGAGGTGTGAGTAATTCTCTCAATGGAGCGAGTGTCGTAGTTATCTACAACTCTTTTCCAATAACGAAAGAGTACAT
>JAAWNF010000070.1 GCA_022798795.1 Bacilli bacterium | reverse complement strand
GTAAAAATTTATTTTTTTTTTGGTCAAAGACAAATGTTTTAATTTGATTAATAGGATGTGCTAATAAAGGAGATGTAAAAAAAGTTTTGAGAATAATATTACAATAACGATTTCCAATTATTTTATATTCGTAATCTATATTAAGTTCTGGAATGTTTTTAATATAGACATTTTCTTTTATATATTGGTTTAAGTTGGCTCTCGTTTTGGAAATATAAGTATCAATTTCTTTGTCTAATTTTGAGATTCCTGTTTTTGGATAATGAATGCTAATAATTTCAGTTTTATTCTGTTCAATGACTCCTTCAATTTCTAATTTTTGAATTTTGTTACATCCACAAAAAAGGAGTAACCAAATACTAAAAAATAAAGTCCATTTTTTCATGAGTATTCACCTATTAAATTATATTCTTATTCTTAAAAATTTTACCAAAAGGAAAGTTTTAACCTATCTTATAAATTGCGTTGTGCGAACAAATTTTCGTATTGTTAAACCTTAGAAATAGAATGATATTATATCAATAAAAATGGAAAAAAATAGAAAAATCATAAAAATTAAAAATTCCAAATTTTAAAAAAAATAGTAAAAAAAATTTTTTATAAAAGAAAATAAAAAGACGAAAAAGCATTGAAAAATAAAGGATAAAATGTGTTTTTTAATAAAAGCGACAATAAAGGTAAAAAAATAAAAAAATCAAAAATGTAAATATACAGATTTTTTGAAAAATCGAAAAAATAAAAAATGTTGAAAAATAAGGGCTTGTCGAATTTGGTAAAAAAAAGTATAAAAAAAGACCGACAAATGTTTGACTTTTACATAGTTTTGGACTATACTGAAATTGTACAAAAATAGGAGAAAGGATTTTGAAAAAATGGTGGGGATAGAAGAACAGCTAGCTACATTAAAAGTAGTAAAAAGAGATGGAAAAAAAGTAGAATTTAATGGTACTAAAATTGCAATGGCAATTAAAAAAGCTTTTGACCATTATATTAATTTTGATGAGGATGAGGCAGGGACATCTTTATATAGTGAAAAAGACATTAATAAAGTCTATATGGCTGTAATTAAAAGAATTGAAAAGGAATATCAAGAAGAAGAGAAGATTAAAATTGAAGATATTCAAGATATGATTGAGGAAGAGCTAAAGAAAAAAGGATATGAAAATGTTTATACTCATTTTTCTGAATATCGTGAAAGAAGAGCTCAATCAAGACAACTTTTTAGTGATGAGAAGAAAATGCATAAGTTTTTAAAAACAATAGAGGGACTTGGTTTAAAATCGGCTCATGAAGAAGATGTAAAAAGAGAAAATGCTAATATTGATGGTAATTCAGCTATGGGAACAATGCTTCAATATGGTAGTACAGTTTCAAAGGAATTTGCAAAAGCATATTTAATGAAAAGAAAGTTTTCAGAGGCTCATGATAATGGAGATATTCATATTCATGATATGGATTTTATGCCAATGGGAACAACAACTTGTATGCAAATTGATTTAGATAAATTATTTAAAAATGGTTTTTCAACGGGCCATGGGCATTTAAGAGAGCCAAATGATATTATGTCATATGCAGCTTTGGCAGCAATTGCGATTCAGTCAAATCAAAATGACCAGCATGGTGGTCAGTCTGTTCCAGCATTTGATTATTATCTTGCACCAGGTGTTCTTAAAACTTTTAAGAAACAATTTAAGCAATCTATTTATGATTTGCTAGATTATTCTGGATTTTTAACTTTTGTAAATATGAATGCAATTACAAAAGAAGTTGATAAGTTAGAAACCATTGATGTTGAATTAGAAAAATTTGAACCATTAGCTAAAAATTCAGAAGAAATAAAACATATTTTTGAAATTTCAAAAGAAAAAGCTTTACAAAGAACAGAACGTATTACATTTCAGGCAATGGAAGCGTTTGTTCACAATTTAAATACAATGCATTCTAGAGCAGGAGCACAAGTACCATTTTCTTCTATTAATTTTGGTACAGATATATCTCCTGAAGGTAGAATGGTTACAAAAAATTATTTACTTGCAGTAGAAGCAGGACTTGGACATAGTGAAACTCCAATATTTCCAATTTCTATTTTTAAAGTAAAAGAAGGTGTGAATTATAATTTAGAGGACCCAAATTATGATTTGCTAAAATTGTCTTGTAGAGTGTCTGCAAAAAGATTATTTCCAAATTTTTCATTTATTGATGCTCCATTTAATCTACAATATTATAAGCCAGATGATTATCGTACCGAGGTAGGTTATATGGGATGTCGTACTAGAGTGCTTGGAAATGTAGTAGACCCAGACCGTTCTATTACTCCAGGAAGAGGAAATTTATCATTTACATCAATTAATTTACCAAGACTAGGAATTAAACATGGAATTGTAAGTCGTGAAGAACCTGATATAGATGGTTTCTTTGAAGAATTAGAAGAAATGGTGGATATGGTAAAAGACCAATTATTAGAGCGTTTTGAAGTTCAATGTAATAAAAGACTTTATAACTTTCCTTTCTTACTAGAGCAAGGAGTATGGTTAGATTCTGAAAAATTAAAACCATCAGACCGTTTAAGAAAAGTTTTAAAACATGGTACTTTAAGTGTTGGATTTATAGGACTTGCAGAATGTTTAAAGGCTTTAATTGGAAAACATCATGGAGAAAGTGAAGAAGCACAAAAACTAGGACAAAAAATTATTGGTTTCATACGTGGAAAATGTGATGAGTATTCAGAAAAATATAATTTGAATTTTACATGTTTAGCGACGCCAGCAGAAGGATTATCAGGAAGATTTATTAATATTGATAAAGCAATTTATGGAAAAATAAAGGGTGTAACAGATAGAGCTTATTATACAAATTCATTTCATGTGCCAGTTTATTACAATATTTCTATTACAAGGAAATTGAGTTTGGAAGCACCTTATCATGCTTTAACAAATGCTGGGCATATTAGTTATATTGAATTAGATGGGGACCCATCAGAAAATGTAGAAGCATTTGAAAAAATTGTTCGTACTATGAAAGAATCTGGAATTGGATATGGAGCAATTAATCATCCTGTAGATAGAGACCCAATATGTGGATATGTTGGAATTATTAAAGATGTTTGTCCAAGATGTGGAAGACGTGCAGGTGAGCCTGTTAGTATTGAAAAATTAAAAGAATTAGATTGTTATAATAAATAGAAAGAGGGATAAAAATGGAAAAACAAGTAGAAACTAAGGAAAAGACAGTAGGAGAAGGCGTAGGATTTGAACGCATTAGAAGAATTACAGGATATTTAGTAGGAACTGTAGAGAGATTTAATAATGGAAAAAAAGCTGAGGAACATGACCGCGTAAAACATGTATATGATTGTTCTTGTTGTGGTGAATAATGAAAATTCGTTTAGCAGGACCAATACAGTCTGATAGTATTGTAGATGGAGAAGGCATTCGTACTGTCATTTGGACACAGGGATGTATTCATAATTGTTATGGATGTCATAATCCAGAAACGCATTCATTTGATGGAGGAATTTTAACAGATACTGAAGAGATTGTTAAGATTTTAGATAGTTTAAAAGGGCAAGATGGAATTACATTGTCAGGTGGAGACCCAATGTGTCAAGTGGAAGCTTGTTTAGAAATTGCTAAGCATGCGAAAGAGTTAGGATTGAATGTATGGTGTTATACGGGTTATACGTTTGAGCAACTATTAAAAATGTCAGAAACAAAACAAAGTATATTAGAATTACTTCAAAATATTGATATGCTTGTGGATGGAAAGTTTATATTGGCAGAAAAAAGTTTAGATGTGAAGTTTAGAGGTTCTAAAAATCAAAGGATTATCGATGTGAAGCAAAGTTTGGAAGAACATAAAGCAATTGCAAATAAAAAATATGATGTTTGTGAACCACAAATTTCTAGATATAAACATCCAGAGTATATATTTGTTTAAAAATAGTGTGATATCAAATTTTCTTGAAAATGTCAGTATGATAATTTGTTAATAGCATCAAAAGGAAGTCCTTTTGATGTTTTAATATTATACTCTAGATAGTTAGTCAAGAGCCAAGATGAATACCTAAAGACCCTCTTGACTAACAACCATGAAAATATGCATATGCAGTTGAATTATGTGATGGCATAGGTGGTAATCCTTTACGCCAAGGAGAATTTTTAGAGTTTTCCTTATTCAAAGTAGAGCAATTAGTTTTAGATTTAGTAGCTTTTGATAAATTTTGAACAAATTGCTGTTTAGATATTATTTTAACTTCCTTTGTTTTATAAAACTTATCATTAAATAAAACATTAACAGAGCCATCAAGGAAGGTATATACTTTAACCTTTTGTTTTGTATCAAAGTAAGCATTCATATCATTATCTAAAATAATAAAAGTTTTTTTATTCATACGTAAATAACAATGATTATGAATAGAATATTCTTTATAAACAGCTAACTCAACATTATAATTAAAATTTTCAATTGGACAAACAAATAAATTTTTGTTATCATCTATAGGAAGAGCAAATCGATTATTGTAACGAGGTAGGAATTCGTTTTTCATAAAATCATTTGCTTTTTCTAATGAAGAAATATTATTCTTTTTAAGTTCTTTATAAAGACGCTCTTGAAATGTTCTCTATAAACGTTCAATTCTACCTTTAACCATAGGGTTAGTAGTAGATATAATATCAATACCATTGTGTTTGAGCATATTAGTAAATCTAGTATTTTCAATTTGTTTACCTTGAAGTTCTTCTTCAATAGAAAGTTCTTTTTTATTTGATTGAAATACTGTACGATAATCAGAATAAAGACATTCAGGGATGCCATAATTTTTAATAGTTTGATATAGGACCATTTGATAACCAAAGATGTTTTCCTCTTTAGTAAAATAACAACCAGTAACTATACCAGTAGAATCATCGATAGAACCATGTAAGTGATAATAATTGTCATCACCAAAGAACCACTTATGTTTAGAAGCATCAACTTGAATAAGTTCACCAGCATATTCTTTTCTTTCTCAAGGAGGATGAGAAGTTTTTCTGTCTAATTTATTATATCCTATCCAGGTTTTTATTTCACCAGAAATAAGTTTAACTAAAATATCATTCATTTTTTGTTCTTTCATAATGAGTGTAATCCTTTCTGTATTCATATTTGATTACTCCTTTCTCAAGGAGTATATTATTGGATTGGTTATAATAA
>JAAWNF010000069.1 GCA_022798795.1 Bacilli bacterium | reverse complement strand
AGTGGATGTACATTAACAACAGTAATGACAAGTACAAATAATGCATGTATGAGTAATAACTGGATAGGATACTCGAAGTACCAATGGTCAATCACTCCTTGGAGCGGCAACGCGAATAGCGTGTGGGATGTGGGTACGAGCGGGATTGTCGACTCTTACTACGCGAACAACGCTTATGGGGTGCGCCCAGTCGTATATCTAGACTCCAGCGTAAAAATAACAGGAGGAACAGGAACAGAAAGTAATCCATATGTGTTAACTAAGTAAAAATCATATACTTAATTATGTCTAACCACATAGGGAAAGAAAGATATATTTGAGTATATAGAGATTCACTATGTGTTTAGAGCAGCCTTCAATATTTAACTTCATTTCTATTTCTATTCTAATATTGGGGGCTACTTATATAGATTTATAAGATTATTATAATTATGTAATAATCTTTTTTGTATTTATGAAATATATATTTTTCCTTTGATAATTTTATAAATATATTGACATAAAATTACATATAGTATAAAATACTATATGTAAGGAGATGGTAAAATGTTAACATGTTTAGAGATAGGGGCAACAATGTTTGGTTTATTGCAGGGCTGGTTGGTTTTGAAGAATAAAAGGAGTAATTGGATTGCGTATATGATTCAAATGCTTTTTATGGTTTTCTTTTCACTAAATGCTAAGTTATATGGGGATATGGTGAATAGTTTTGTTTATTTTTTTATTGGTTTAATTGGATATATTTTATGGAAGAAAGAAAATCATAGAAAAATTAAGGAATGTACTTGGAAAGAAAGAGGGTTATATATTTTAATAACAGTAATTGCAACGTTCTTTGTGTATTATAGTTTAAAATCTACAAGTGACCCACTTCCTTTGATTGATGCATTTACAACTGTATCTAGTTTTGTTGCTACTTATTATATGGTTACTAAGAAAATTGATACTTGGATAATTTGGTTTGTAAATGATATTTTTTATGTGATTACCTATTGGTTATTGCCAAATCAAGCATTTTATCTTTTGGGATTAAATTTGATATGGACTGGAATGGCAGTTGGTTCTTATATAAATTGGAAAAAAATTATGAAAGGAGAAATACATGATTAAATTATTTATGTCTTCAAGTTATAAAGTGAAGCATTCAGAAATAAATGAAAAAAATATTTTAGAAAAATTGAAAAATGATATAAGAAGTAAATTGTTGGGAGATGTTGAAAAGTTTGTTTATCCTTCATCTGGTACTTCTTTAAAAAGTAATTCTAATATTGTTTATGTAGGAGGTTTTTACTACGAAGAGTCAACAGGGGAAAATAGTCAATATGGAGAGTGTGAAAATATCGTGCAGGCAGAACTAGAACAAATTGATAGAAGTGACTTAGTTGTTGTTAGTTTATTAAATTATAGTGCGATTGCAACAATTACAGAATTGATTTATGCTGCTTTTAAAAAAAAGAAAATCATTATATTTTGTGACCCGAATATTACGAAATTTGAAGTTGAATATGAGTATTGGTTTCCAATTATTACTGCTTTGAAAGAAAATCAAAGAAATATAGAAATTCAATTTGTAAAATCAGAGGATGATATTATTGATTATATAAATCATTATAAGGAGGAAGAAAAGTGAAAATTGATGTTATCGTTGGTGGATTATATGAAAAGGAAGGAAAAGGTAAACTTGTAAATTCGTTTGGACCAAAATATGATTATATTTCTCGAGTTAATGCTTCAATGAATGCGGATTATACTGTGCAATTAGATAGTAAAGATTTATTCATTGCGAAACAATCATCTTCTGTTTTTGATGAAAAAGGAAAAGCATTAAAACTTCCCATTTCTTATATTGGGATAGGTAGAGAAACTAGAAAATTGATTAAGAAAGAAGAGAGTTTTAATGCCTAGTTTTGCTTCTCATATTGTGGTAGCTAAAATGGTTAGTAAAAAACTTCGTTTGAAAGATTCGCTATCTTATTATAGAGGTACCATTTATCCAGACTTGATTGATGAAAAAAATCATTATAAGAAGACTGAAGGAAATATACGAATTGCAGTTCCTGCTCATTATTTAGAAAGTCAAAAGATGTTTTCTTTCTTTGAATTGGGTTATTATATTCATTTGTTATTAGATGAGATATATTTAAGAGAGTATATATTAGGACAAAATGTTCATCCAGAAAATATGTTTTTGGATAACTCAATTTATGAAGATTATACTTTATTACATCAAAAATTATGTCAAGATTTTTATATTTCAGAGGATTTCTTGTATAAGGTTTTGAATATGGATAGGGAAGTAGTGGAAGAAAAAAATAGAAAGCATTATGAGTATATTCGTATAAAGGAAAGTAAAGCTATGTTTCACCATTTGGACTATGAACTTTATTTAAATTTTTTAAAGGATGCAGCAGATAAAATAGTACAGATAATTCTTTTAAACATAGTAAATGAAAACATCGTATTCACTAGAAAAAAATACATGACATTAAAACCTAGAATCCTTTTACAATTGAAACAAAATAAGCTATTTAACTCATATTATTTATGGAAGAATCGACTTGTAAAAATTTTGGATTATAAAGGGTATTCTGTAATCGAACAAATGGATATTTTTAAGTATCCAGTAGAAAGAGATTTAATAGAAGTAACTAAGAATAAACATGTAAATTCTGAGACGTTAAAAGTGGTTTCATTGATACTAGAAGGAACAGATGGAGTAGGGAAAAGTACAGTAGGAGCACATTTATTAAAGCATGGTATTTTATGCCAAGATAGAAGTGAAGATATTATATGTAAATATATGTTATTTGATGTAGAAGAAAAGATTAGATTATTAGGAATTCAACAGTATTTATTTTTACATTCTGATTTAAAAATGGTATTTTTGGTATTGGATGATAAAAAAGAATTAGAAAGAAGAATTTCTAGTAGAAAAAAAATAAGTCAATATGATTTACAGACTTATCAATATAATTGTCTTTATGAGAAAACATATCAACAATTAGAGTACCTTCCTAATTTATATCGAGTTGATTGTAAGAAGAAAAAGGTGGAAGAAATTGTAAAAGAAATTATGGAAATTGTGATATAATACAAATAAATAAAAGAGGTGAGACTCGTGAAACTGAATGTGTATCATTGTATACTTGTCACTGTAGAATCAGAAAATGATAATAAGAGAAAGAATGATGTACCAGAACTTTATGTTGTAGTAGATAAAAAGAATGTTCTTCCTATAACAAGTATTTTAGAAGTTTGTGATATGAAAAAAAAGGTGAGAGAAGCTTTAAAAGAAATATTGGATGAAAGCGAAGCTCATACTGAGCAAGTCTATACTTTGGCTGAAAAAAGATATGGTTTTGATGGAATTGCTTCAGTTATTTATTTAAGTGTTATTCATAGTACGAATATCCATTTAAAAGAAAATTATTCATTAATTCCATTTGATATCTTAGAAAGTTGTATAAAATGGGGAGAAAGAAAATTTTTATATCGAACAGTCAAGCATCCAATTGGAAATCATTTTGAATATATTCATGAGATAGACTGCAAAAATATTGTTTTGGAAAAATCATTGTTATGTAGTTTGATTGCATATAAATATTTAAAAAATAGAATAGATTATACAGATACGATATTTCATTTGTTACCCAATTTATTTACTTTAGAACAAGTTCGAATTTTATATGAAAAAATTAAATGTGTAACTGTAGATAAGTCTAATTTTAGGAAAAGAATTTTGAAATATTGTGAAGAAACAGATGAGATTATGAATAGTAAAGGATATAGACCAGCTAAATATTACAAGTTTAAAGTTAGAGAGGATGATGTATGGATATGATATTTGCAACTAATAATGTTGGAAAATTAAAAGAAGTAAAAGAAATTTTGAAAGAATTTGAAATTGTTTCTTTAACGGAAGCTGGAATAGAACATGAAGTAGAAGAGGACCAAGATAGTTTTCATGGAAATGCTTCTAAAAAGGCGAGAGAGATTTATGAAATATCCAAAGTTCCAACAGTAGCAGATGATAGTGGTCTTTGTATCGATTCTTTTGATGGATGGCCAGGTGTTTATACCGCTAGATTTTTAGGAGAAAAATCAACTAAAGAAGAACGTAATCAGGCTATCTTGGATAGATTTTCAACTTCAAAGTGTCAAGATAGAACAGCAAGAGTAATATGTTATCTTGTTTATTATGATGGAGAAGTAGAAATCGTAGGAATAGGAGAATTAGTTGGTAAAATTGCACACCAAGCTAGAGGAAAAAATGGATTTGGATTTGATGATATTTTTGAATTAGAAAACGGAAAAACATTAGCAGAGCTATCTTCAGAAGAAAAAAATGAAGTGAGTGCTCGTTATTTAGCAACTCTAGATTTAAAACAAAAATTAAAAGTACTTCGTAAATAAAGTACTTTTTATGATATTTCAACATAGTTTTATAGTATAATGAAATTGGGTGATGTTATGAGCGTTTTGATTAATAAAAAAAGGTGTGACAATGCAGATGCTTGTTCTTGTATATCTGAATGTCCTACAAAAGCTTTCTATTGGGATACAGAAAATCAAACTGTAGCAGTTGACAATAATCTTTGTATTAATTGTAGAAATTGTATGATTTCTTGTGAAGCTGGCGCTGTAAAGGTGGCCCGTAATCAGGAAGAATATGAAAAAATAAAAACAGAATACGATGAAGATATTATGACAATAGAAAAATTGTTTCAAGATAGATATGGAGCCTCTCTAGTAGAAGAAAAATATACTTTAGATATTAGTGAATTGGAGAAAATTATTGTAGATAGTAATAAACCACTTCTACTTGAATTTTATAATGAAGAAGAAGCAAGGTGTTTAATTAATTCTATACCAATAGAAGAGATTATGAAAGAAATTCCCTTTTCTGTTTCATATAGGAAAGTGAATATATCAGAAATTGATAGTTTAATAAATTATCATATTAATAGCGTACCTTCTTTAATAGTTGTAAAAGAAGGAGAAATCATTTATGGGTGGAATGGATTTGTACATGTAAATGAAAAAGAAAAATTATTGGAAGATTTAAAAGAGAAATTGCATTAAAAGATGCAAAAAAAGTGCCATAGTATAATGTATATAGATGAATTTTCATCATATAATAAAAATGAGATACACTCTGATTTATTTTGCTAGGTGTATGCTCTAAATTTTTGTGAAGAGAAAACACCGTTTCATGGGTTCAATGTCAAATAGTATTGGTAAAACCAAAAACTGATGATAAATGAACTTTTCAAGAGAACTAAAAAATTAGTTCTCTTTTGTTATGTAGTGATA